>JBBSJZ010000145.1:0-11759 GCA_038256795.1 Pirellulales bacterium
CACGGTTGCCGGCCAGGCCGGTGTGCAATGGCAAGTGCACACTCAGACGGCTCCCTGGCTGGCGAGGCTCGACGATCATGCGGCCATTTCCAGTGGGGTGGCCCGAACGATCGAGACCTGTCCGCCGCTGGGCAAGGCCCAGTCATTATTGATACGCGGCCTGGTTGAGATCCCCGCCGACGGCCGTTACACGTTCACGCTTCCGGCCGGTGCGACCGCCGTGTTGCGGGTGCATGAGGCGACGGTGATCGACGCCGGTTTCGCGACCGCGGAGCAAGAGGCAACCGGTGAGGTACTTTTGTCAGCGGGCAGGCATCCCTTCCGCCTGTATTGGCAGCATTCGGCAGTGGCGGTGCGGTTGGAGTTGGAAGGGCCAAGCGCTGCGCGTCAGTCGCTCCCGGCCACGATGTTGTCCCACGATCGTTGACCCTGGCGACCGAAGGCATGCGATTCGCCGAATGTGTTCAGACCGCGCCGGTTTGCTCGCCGACCCGGCAGAGCATTTACACCGATCTCGTTCCTTTCCGCAGCGGTGCCTACCGCCGTCGATCACCGCAAGAGAGATTGAGTCCATCGACGCTCCGATCGACCAATGGCTGTACGTCGTCCGAACCGCCGCGAATAGCACCCATGAATGATTGACCCGCCGGTTGCTCAACTCGAGATGAGACCTGCGAAGTTAACTCGCCAATTTCAAGTGGCGTTGATTGCCGCCAACTTGTTGCGAAGGAATCGCTGCTCGGGTTCTTGCTCCGCCAGTGACAACGCTCGTTCGAAGGCGAGCTTTGACTCTGGAAGCTTGCCGAGTCGTCGTAGGAACTCACCTCTCGCGGAATGCGCGAGATAGTAATCCTGCAAATCACCTCGACAAAGAATGGCGTCGATGATCGTTAAGCCGCTTGCGACTCCGTCTCGCATCGCGATCGCGACTGCTCGATTCAGCTCGACGACGGGAGACGCGTCTAATCGCAGCAATACTTCGTAGAGCGCGACAATCTGCGCCCAGTCGGTTTCGCTCGCTACTTTCGCTTCGGCGTGAACTGCCGAGATCGCTGCTTGAATGGTGTAGACTCCGAATCGGCGAGATCGCAGCGAATGTTCAACCAAACGCTTTCCTTCGGCGATCAAGTCTTGATTCCAAGTGGTGCGATCTTGATCTTCCAGCAACACGATGTCTCCGGCGTTACTCAATCTCGCCGGGCGCCGCGATTCGTGTAGAAGCATGAGCGCAAGTAAGCCGATCGCTTCTGGGTCGGGAAGCAGGTCAACCAACAGTCTTGCCAACCGAATGGCTTCGTCCGTTAGATCGATGCGAGTGAGGCTGTTTCCGCTTGATGCCGAGTAGCCTTCGTTGAACACCAGGTAGATCACCGATAGGACGGGATCGAGTCGCTCGGGAAGATCGGCTAGTTCAGGGATGACGAAAGGAATCCGCGCATCGCGAATCTTCGCTTTGCCACGAACGATCCGCTGTGCCATCGTGGATGGTGTCGTCAGGAAAGCGCGAGCGATCTCCTCGGTCGTCAGCCCACAGAATTCTCGCAGCGTGAGTGGCACTTGCACGTGGGGGGCGATGGCGGGGTGACAGCAAGTGAAGATCAGCCGCAAGCGGTCGTCTTCGATTTCGTGCTGCGTTGACGATTGATTGGCGGCCTCGATCTCCGCGAATCGTCGAGCCAACTCCGGATGAAGATGATTGAATCGCGATCGTCGGCGCATCATGTCCACTGCCTTAAATCGTCCGGTCGAAACGAGCCAAGACACAGGATTGGCCGGCGTGCCTGATTGTGGCCTTTGCTCGACCGCTGCTGCGAAAGCCTCGTGAGTTGCCTCCTCCGCCAAGTCGAAATCGCCCAGCAAACGGACCAACGATGCAAACACCTTTCGCGAATCTTGGCGATAGATAGCTTCAACTTCGCTAGGATTCATGGCTCACCTACGGCAAACCGGACAACTCGACGATTGGCCGAATCTCGGTCGTGCCACGTGTCGTTCCAGGGATTCTTGAGGCGACCGCAACGGCTTCATCGAGATTGGCGACATCGATCAAAAAGTATCCAGCCAATTGCTCTTTGGTTTCCGCGAATGGTCCGTCCGACACCGTGCGTTTTCCGTCACGAACAGTCACGCAGGTAGCGGTTGCAGCCGAATGCAAAGGGGCTGCACCGAGGTACTGCTTTTGATCGTTGAGTTCATGGCACAATCTTACCGACTCGTCGCGGGCTGGTTCGAGCTCATCAGCCGGCCAAACATCCTCTGCGGAATAGATCAACAAAATGTATTTCACCGAGTCACCTTTGAAAAACTTAATCGTTACCCGCAAACGCCTTCTCAAGCGTCGCAATGTCCAGCTTTTTCATCTGCCACATCGCCTCGAGCATGCGTTGCAATTTGACGGGATCACCCGAGTTCAGCCAGTCGTCGACTTGCGACGGGACAATTTGCCAGAACATTCCGAACTTGTCCTGGAGCCAGCCACAGGCAACCTCACGTCCTCCGTCGGCGGTCAGCTTGTCCCAAAGATTGTCGAGTTCCGATTGCGACCGGCACGGAACGGAAAGCGAAAACGCTTCTGTGAACTTCCAATTTTGGCCAGCGTTCAATGCGACGAATTTCATACCGAGCATCTCGAACTCGACAGTCAGAACAGCATTGTTGCCCGGATTGCGAACCGTGCGGAGTATCTTCGCATCGGGAAGACTAGATGCATAGAAGCTCGCGGCCTCATTGGCGCAATCGTGATAGGTCAAGAACGGTGTGATTCGTTGTTGAGGTTGCATCGGTCTTAGTCTCCATTCAATGATGTTGGTAAATCAAGCAATTCAAACACCGGTCGGATCTCGACAGTTCCCTTTTTCGCGGGCGGCAACGTCGCCGCGATTGCAATCGCTTCGTCGAGGTTTTCGACGTCGATGATGTAGTAGCCGCCAAGTTGTTCGGTGGTCTCAGCGAACGGGCCGTCCGTAATCAGCCTCTTCCCATCACGAACTCGGATGCTAGTGGCAGTCGTAACGGAGTGTAACGGCGACGCGGCGATCCATTTGCCTTGCTTCTCAAGCTGCTTGCTGATTCCCAGCGACTCGATCATGCATTCCTTGCGTTCGTCTTCCGTCCAGGAGCTTTCGGTCGCATAGATCAAAAGCATGTACTTCATAGCTGACGCTCCGGTGCGGATGTTTTCTCACTACTGAATGCAAGACTGAAGACGTCTGGCCGGCGAAGTCCAAGTGCAATCCACGCGAGAACGCCGATGATGATTGGAAAGAAGAATGGCTCTCCGACACGCACGTGAGTTGCCGTCGCTCCACCTAGGTAAGCCGCAAGCAAAATTGCCGCCACGAAAGACGTTCGGGGAATCAAGAACAATACGGCAATCGCGACTTCTACGATGCCAATCTTGAACATCACGTCTTCGGTCCAGCCCATTTTGGTGAACATTTCGGCTTTGCCTTCCCACTGCGTCAACTTGCCCGTCGCGCTTGCTCCCATCAAGAACAAGGTAATCAAGACGCTCAACACCCATCCCGTAATTTTCAATTTCTGTGACCCGCTCTTCATACATGCTCTCCAGTGTTTTAGTGTAATACATGACTCAGTTCATCGACGTTGTCGCATCATTGTCCGTCCAAAATTTCAGGTTCAACGAGGTTGGCGACTTGTGTCAGCCCTTCTTGCCAGCCGAGGTAGCACATTTCGGTGGGGATCACATCAGGAATACCTGCTTGGACAATGCTGAGTTCAGTCCCACACAACACGGACCGGAAATTGAAGACGACTCGCATCTCGCCCGGTAGATTCGGATCGTCGAAAACGTCCGTGTAGCGGATTTGTTCGTTAGGCGTCAGTTCGACAAACTTACAACTGAATGATTGGCCGTGACCGGTTCCAAAGCTTCTGAACGACATACGGTGCCACCGCCTGCCTTGACCTCGATCTCGTGGTTTTACCAATAAAACCGCAAGGAGGTAGCAATCGGCAAAGTGCGTCGGCATCAATGAACGCTTCGTAAACCCGCTCCACCGGAACGCGGAGCACTCGGTGAAGGAGAACCGTATTCTTTTCGTTGTTCATGATATATCTTCCTGCGCTGGCGACATCGCGGACATGTCCATCCACATCATTTCCCAAACGTGGCCGTCCAAATCGGCCAACATTCGACCGTACATGAATCCGTAGTCCAATTGCGGATTGACGTCAGCGACGCCACCGATCCTTGCTGCTGTTTCATTGAAGCTGTCGACCGCTTCACGGCTTTCGCACGAGAGGCACAACAAGACTTCGCTTGACGTTTGCGGAGGAATTGGACGGCTCGTGAACGTTCGCCACTTATCGTGAGTGAGCAACATCACGTGAATCGCTTCGCTCCAAACCATGCAGGCTGCCGATTCGTCGGTGAACTGTGGATTGTTTAAGAAGCCGAGTGCTTCGTAGAACGCCATCGATGCCTTGAGATCCCTGACCGGCAAATTTACGAAAATCATTTTGGACATTTCTTTCTCCTTGTGGTTGAAGCTAGCGTCTGGTGTCAGTCATTTGCGTCGCACAGCGGAGCCTGACATAAACGTCATCCACTTGCCGTCGTCGCCAAGCATTTTCGAAGTCATGATTATCTCGTCTGTCGACTTGAACTCGTAGATGTCTTGGAACTTGGTCAGCTTGCCTTCGGACATAAAATTGGGACCGTCGGCGTCGAGTGTCAGCACTTTGCCAGACGCATCAACCTTTCCTTCGTAACGCCACAAGTGTGCGGTCATCGAGTCGACCCACGTGCCGACATACTTTTCCGTGGCTTCGTCGTAGCCGATGGATTGCACGCCCGTCATAGGCTCGCCAGCCATATCGCCTTTCATCTCATTGAGCACCCAGAATCCACCGAGCATCCGTGACGACATCGTGCCGCTCAATTGCATCGGGGCCTGATCGGGAGCCATTTTCGCTTCCGATTTGCTGACCCACTCGCCGACAAAGTTTTCAAGCCAAGCGTGTTCGGCAGCGGGCTTTGGCATAGCGGGTTGTTCTTGAGCAACGAGTGTTGCGGTAGAAAGTATTGAGCACAATGCGATCGTGAATTTGGACAGCATGGTCATCGTTTGACTCCTGAGAAAGAACTGGAAAGCTAAAGGTCAACTGAATTTAAATACTGTTTTGGGATTGAGATCGAGTGCGTGATCTATGGCGTTGCACCAGACACCATCACCATCCAACCAACACCAAACTTATCGGTGACCATCCCGTATCGCGGCGACCAAAACGTCTTCATCATTGGCATGTCGACCTTTCCTTCCTCGGCAAGTGCGTCGAACGCGGAATCGGCGGCGGCTTCGTTTGGCAGTGATATAGCCAGACGAAAACCATCGAACTTCGGTTTGTCGTCGCAGCCATCCGACGCCATGATCGTCATCTTGCCGATTGTCAACGATGCGTGCATGATCTTGTTTTCAAACCCTGATTGCAGCATTCCCTGAGGAACAGCATCGGGACTCTCACTGAATCGCATTTTCATGATGAGCTTCGCACCAATGGCGCTTTCATAAAACGCCAACGCTTCCTCACAACGCCCGCTGAAATATAGGTAGGTCTCAACTGATGCCTGCTGAAACGACATTGTTTGCAAGAGAGCTTCCTCATGCTTGCGGTGAACTCCGTCAGGATCGAACTCCGCAAAATCCTCCATCTCAAAGAGCGGACGAATGTCGATATCAGAATCTTCGAGCATTGGGTTGGGGCATCGCTTGACCCACTCGACCGCTTCCTCGATCGAGGCAACTTCCCACAGCCAGTAGCCAGCGATCAGTTCCTTCGTTTCAGCGAATGGACCATCGGTCACCGTCCGGTTTCTGCCGTGAAAGTGAACCCGTTTTGCGGCCGAAGTTGGCTTGAGTCCGTCGCCCGCCTTCATGATGCCCGCGCTGACCAACTCTTCATTATATTTCCCCATCGCGATGAACAGTTCGTCCGGTGGCATCTCGCCTGCTTCGGAACTCTTCGTCGCTTTGACCATGACCATCACTCGCATCCGGTTGTCTCCTCATTCAAATGCTATGAAATTAAATGTTCTCGAACATCGCCGCGCAACGTCGTTGCACTTCTTCGCGAGATACTTCTTCAATCTTCGAACCGAGATGTCACTCGTGACCGTGGGGATCGACGGCTTTGGATGACCGCTCGCCGTGGAGCTGATCCGCCGGATTCATCGTCAGTGTGGCTCCCGCTGAAACGGCTTGCTCGGTGAAAGCTTCCACGTCTTCAACATGAAGATGAATCGATGAACCTGAGGGCCCGTCTTGGTGCCTACGGCCTTGGCTGCCCGGTGGAAGATAACTCGAGCAGGGTGTCGCAGCGACACATTGAGCGTAATCAAATCTTGTCCGTCCACCGGGAAAATTGGCGTGTTCCCTTTTACGTTTTGTTCCGCTTGTGGAACTGCCGCTTGAATGATGGAGCAGAGTTGTTCTACGATTTGTTCTCTCTCGTTCATGAACTTTCCTCGGTCAGCTATTTCCACGCATTTCAGAGTTTCGGCTGGCAATGAGTTCGTTTACTTGCTCATCGGCTGGACGAATCTCGAACGGTCCCATCTTCACGCCGGGATGTTGGGACATCAGTGCGATGGCGTGATTCAGATCGCGGGCCTCTAGAAACAGGATGCCGCCGAGCATTTCTTTGGTCTCGGCGTAAGGTCCGTCTGTGACATTGACCACACCATTCTTGACTCGAAGCGTGACAGCGTTCTTCGCAGACTGTAATGCTTCGCCGCCGAGAAAGTGGCCACCACGTCGCAGTTCGTCGTCGTAAGCGAAACACTCGTCCATCATCCGCTGGCTCTCGGCTTCGGACAACGAATTATATTTGAATTCCTCGATGAATCCCATGCACACAAACCTCATCGTTTCAACTCCTGTTGAATTTGTTAGTTCAGCGGCGGTTCTTTTTATTGGCGGTTTCGGAGTAGTCGAACCGCAGATGCGTGAATCGACACATCCCGGAAAGAAACTGGAAATTTTGCCGGTTCGTTAGGCTCGCGTGTGTTTCCCGCTAAGTAACCGGTGCCACTCGCCATCGGCAGTGTGCAATTCGCAGAGAAAAAGCCACGAGTTGGCGTCGATGATTTCGATGGTGTCTCGATATTTGCAGGTCCCACCGCCATCCATCGCAGGCCCCACCGAATTGAGTGGTAGTCGCTTGCCCGTAGCATCGAGAACGCCGAGATAGGGCCAGATGTTCGCCATCATCGAACCGGACTGGCCCAACCGACGCGGAAAATGCGTCGGCTTTCCGATAGTCGTTTCGCCGTCGCTCGAATCGATATCCGTTGTAGAATCAGTCGAAAAGCTGCCATAGAACGGGCGAGTTTGTCGGTGGCACGCATGATAACGGTACGGGTTCACCTCGATGAAGTCACCGACGAAAACGAACCGTTGCGTGACTCCATCGTAAGAATGGTTCTGGGGCCATGCATTTGCTGGTCCCAACGAGGCGTTCGTGAAATCTGGGAGATGAGACCACAAATCTTCGCCGAAGGCATGAACAGCAAGATCATGTCGATCAAACGTCGCGTCGAAGACTACCGCAACCGCGAAAACTTCAAGACTGCGATCTATTCCTACTGCGGTGGACTGGACCTCGATCCACGATCATTCCCGGATGGACCTCGTTTTCCGGTTTCGGTCAAGCTGCTTTTTATAGCTGTTTGCAATCGCTGGAGTACCTCAGTTGGCTTCAGCCCTTCATGGCGACAAACGTATCCCAAAGACTTTCCGGCGCAACTCATGTCCAAGCCAAGTTCAGTGAATACGCGAGTGGTTTCCGGGTATTCAATGATCCAGTCGGGAATGCTCGTGTCGAGGTCGCAGTTCATGGACTGATTGTAACCGCTACGTAAGTTGTTAGGGTTTGCGACGTAGATACCAATCCTCGAGACTCTTGGGTGGGCTTCCACTTGTTGTTTGAATGCAAGCCGGACTTGTCGCCTTCGGAATCGACCGCCAGCCCCATGAAGTCGTATTCGAAGTTGGGGAAACACTGACTGCAAGTTGTCCTGTTTTGGTTCAGCGTGAAATGGTGTGGAGTCCGACCGTATCGTCTCCCCGGCTTCCGGTCGATTGGTCGACGGACGATGATGGTGAAGATTACGATTAGGAATAAAATTGGACCTCACGATGTTTGAAACCTACGTTTGGCTGCTACAAGGACTCGCGGTCGCGCATGCGCTGACAGTGATCGCTTTTTCGATACGAATTTTGCTGCGAGACGATTTGTCACCGGCTGCTCGGTTGGCTTGGTTCATGGTGATGTTGTTCGCACCGTACGTGGGTGCAGTCATCTACTTGCTGTTTGGTGAAATCAGCCTGGGACGAAGCGTTCACAGTCGGCACGACGCGATATTTGCGAAGCTCCGCAGTGTTTCCGGTCCGGCGATGGGAAATTGCGGACAAAACCTACCGGGCAACGTCGAAACCGAATACCAAACCGCGTTCCGTGCCGCTTCGGTTGACGGTTTCGAAACCACCGTCGGAAACCGAGCCGAACTGATGCCCGACGCGGACACAGCTCGTGCGAGATTAGTCGGAGATATCGACAATGCGACCGAGAGTGTGCAGTGCCTGTACTACATTTGGCTCGACGACAATACCGGCAGAAACGTCGCCGCCGCGATCGTTCGAGCCGCCAAGCGAGGAGTGAGGTGCCACGCCATCGCCGACGGACTCGGTTCACGCAAATTCGTTCGGTCGCGATACTGGCGTGAAATGCGTGACGCGGGCGTGAAGCTCACCACCGCTCTGCCAATTAGGTGGGTCGTTGATACGATCCTATTCAGTCGCCTCGACTTGCGCAATCACCGCAAGATCACGGTCATCGACAGTCGCATCACCTACTGCGGTAGCCAGAACTGTGCCGATCCCGAGTTTCGAGTCAAGCCGAAGTTCGCGCCGTGGGTAGACATCATGTTGCGGATGGAAGGACCGATCGTTGCCCAGTGCCAAGTCCTGTTCGCTTCGGATTGGCTGCTCAATAGCGGCGAAGATGTCCCGGCATCGTTTCAATTAAAGTCCGAACCGATTGACGGCGGTTTCCCAGCACAGCTTTTTGCGGACGGTCCGACTGAACGTCGCGGTGCAACGCCCCAGTTGTTTGCCACCCTACTGGCCTTGGCCCGCAAGGAAGTCGTCATCTCGACGCCCTATTTCGTGCCCAACCAAACCGTTCTAGATGCACTCTGCGCCGCCGCGATACGCGGGATCGATGTCACCATGGTCTTCCCCAAACGCAACGACTCGTGGATCGTCGCTGCGGCCAGTCACGGATACTACCGGCAATTGCTCGACCACGGCGTCAAGATTTTCGAGTTTCGTGATGGGATGCTCCATTCCAAAACATTCACGCTCGATCGAGTGATATCACTCATCGGCTCCACCAACCTCGATCTCCGCAGCTTCGACCTTAACTACGAGAACGACATCCTGCTGCGAGACGATGAGCTAACCCAGTCGATCTATGACCGGCAACACGAGTACATTGCTCAATCCGACGCAGTATCGATCGAAGACGTACGGAAATGGTCGTTCCTGCGCCGAATTTGGAACAATGTCGTCGCGACGGTTGGCCCAATCTTGTAGCGAAACGCGTCAAGAGTCTCGAAGTAAACTCAATCAACAACTTCGTGAGCCGCCGCTTTGAGTCCCACTACGAGTTTTAAACCTGCGACGACGAGAAGAAAGACAAACGCCCATTTCCAATCACTTCCTAGATCAGACAAGCCACCAAAGATTGGCGGTCCCGTGGCGGCGACAAGGTAGCCAATCGACTGGGCCATTCCTGAGAGTTCGGTGGCCCATTCGGTGCTGCTCGAACGCATGACGATGAATAGCAACGCCAATCCGAAGGAACTTCCGAGCACAAAACCGATCAGCAAAACCCAAGTCATCGCCAAGGTCGGACCACCTATCAGCAACCCCAGCAGGGCCACCGCCTCCAGTCCCGTCAAGCATCCGATGAACCAACGTTGGCTCGCATGTCTGCCTGCCCAGGTTGGGACGGAAAGCGATCCAACGATTCCGGCGGCTTGCGACAAAGAGAGCATCCAACCGGCGTGGGAAGCGTCCGCACCCCGACTTATCAACACGGCGGGCAACCATGCTAGCACCACATAGAACGTTAGCGACTGCAAACCCATGAACAAGGCAACGCTCCACGCGAGTTTTGATCCACCTAAATGATGGATCGCCGCAAGAAAGCTGCGTCTCGATTCAGCTTTGTTCAGACAAGTGCGTTGCGGAAGCCAAGAGACGCAAGCTATCAACGCGGGAACGGCCCAAACTCCAAGAGACCCTCGCCAACCTAAGCCAAGATTATCAGCAAGGGGAACACTGACGCCAGCCGCCAACGCGGCTCCCAATCCCATCGCGCTTGAATACAGACTGGTGACTGGTCCTGCTCGCTCAGCAAAGTTGCGTTTCGTAAGCGTCGGCAACAACACGTTGCCACACGCAATCGCGATCCCGAGCAGTGCCGTACCGAGATACAACGCAGCAAATGAATCGACCGCGCGAATCGCCGCACCGGCGGCCAGCAATCCCATCGCACCTACCAGTGTCGTTCCGATCCCGAACCGACGAGTCAATAATGGCGTGAGCGTCGAGATGAGTCCGAACGCGAGCAATGGTAAGGTTGTAAGCAACCCCAACTGCGAACTAGACAGCCCTGTCGATTCCCGAATATGTTCAACTAACGGACCGACACTTGCCAGTGCCGGCCGCAAGTTGACCGCAATCAACAAGATGCCCGCGATTAAGGCAAGATTCGGCGTTCGCGATTGACTCATCAACATCAACATTTAAGCAAGGCTCCATTTGCCTGCCAACTCGGATCGATTGTCGAGAAGGCGACAAACGACATCGCCAGCAGCGGCCAGATCGCTGCCGCACAGATCCAATCTTCGTTGTGGGATTGATGTAGTCATCGGGTGGAAGCCTTATCGATTTTCTTCTATTGCGTGGCGTACATGTTCGCGCTGACACGGCAGTTACCGAAAGTGATTTTGCAATCTATTAATCCGTCGGCAGAGGTGCATCCGCACCTGCAACTCCGTTTCTTGATCACCTCAGAATTGCAGCGACTTATCCATCCAACGCACCACCGTGCGAAGTGATTTCTTGTGAATGGGTCCCGGGGCGCAGAGCAACCGGTCGATCGCATCGCACAAGTCTTTCGCGTCACTCACCTCGTCGTCGGTGTTTGAATAGCCAATAGCTCAACAGCTCTTTGCTCTCGACTTTGCACTCGGACCATGTTGTCGATGTCGGATCGCGTTTCCGAATGAGCCACCACTGCATTCTGGTCAAGTCCGAGCGGTAAAGTCGAGAATCATTGTGAAGCGACGAGTGGGTCCAGGAATTGAAACAACTGCTGAGTCGCGAGATCGTCGGGCTCGCCGAGATCGTTGTTCAGACGGCTGTGGTTGCTGTCACCATGGCCATAAACCTGGGCCGGAACGTTTGCTGCACTGAGCACGCTCTCCAAACGCTTTGCCTGAGCAAGTGTGTCGGGATTTCCGGAAAAGTACAGGAGCAGAAACGGGGGTATGCTTTTGTCCTTTGTGACGTGGTTCACGGCTGAAAAGTCGACATGTTTTTTCGGGTCGTTACCGAATTTTTGCCGATGGCCGAAAGAATACATTTCGTGGCCGTACAATGTTTGGCGAAGTTCCGCCGTCGCTATCACTTTAGGAATATCGTAAGTATCGCCGTCTACTGGGATGC
>JBBSJZ010000146.1:0-11719 GCA_038256795.1 Pirellulales bacterium
TGACCTTGCTCAGGCATCCGCCGCAAGTCATTGATGTGGTAAATGTCGCTTGCACCTTGTTCTCCTATTTAATGGCAGTGTGTTTTGGTTTCGGTGATCGCTTCGATAATGGGACAACCATTGAGGTGTCCCTTTCCGCTACATTCGCTCACGAGCTTGGCCAGCGTTGCCTCCATTTGTTTCAGAGCCTCCAGCTTTTCACGGATCAGTTCGAGCTTCTTTGCGGCCAGCTCCCTGACACTTTTTCGAGTAGCTCCGGTTTGCTCCGACAACGTGAGCAGTTCAGCGACTTCGGATAGCGTGAAGCCTAGCTCTTGAGCTCGCTTGATAAAGCGAATCCGAGCCACGACGGTTTCGGGGTACTCGCGAAAAGCTGACTTGATTGGCGATGGCTGATCGATCAAACCGCGTCGTTCGTAGAACCGAATCGATTCAACGCCGACTCCTGCGGCTTCAGCTACTTTTCCAATGGTGAATCGGGTCATGACATTCTCCTTGCCGATCATTATCGGGTCCGTACCATGGTACGGAGTCAAGGGGAGTTCGCCAGTTTCTGCAAAAACAAGAGGCCTCTCGGTAGAAAGGCGATTGCAGAAGTTAAGATTGCAGCGTCAGTCGCCCGATAGAACCTCATCGCCAGCGATCGTGCCCATGCTACCCCAGAGTCCGTAAGGGCTGTTCTTTCGGTCGCTTCCAGTGGGTGCTGGTTGGCTCAAGTCACCGCAATCGATTTGTGCAGTGATGAATCGAATGGAACCATCACCGAAAGCACAGTTCACGCCGCCGGCAGCGTGGTAGGAGCCTGCAGCGAAGTTGCCATACGTCAGGTCGTCTGCATCTCGATGATTCGCGCTGACATCTCCCGGAGGCAAGATGGTATTGAATGCGGTAAAGATCGGAGCACCATCGACCCATCGTCGACCGCGCCCAAAGAACTCAGGTGCAGCAGGCGGCGTATTTGCGACGACAGACAGATTTGCTCGACTGATTTTTGAATAGTTCGTTGGAACGGTAAGCATCGAGTCATCAAGCCACTCAATCATCTCGCCATCGACCTTGATTTCGCTCAAAAAGATCGTGTTGGACAATCCGTCTGTCACATCTCGAAGTCGGCGATAAGTCGATGCCTCGAACATACCTCGTGTTTTACCGTTCGCATTATCGACGATCGTATCGCCGACCGAGAAGGCGTAGTTGGTGTAGCCCATCTCGCCTGGGTACTCACGTCGCGGATCGCTTGGACATCGCAGCGGATCGAGCTGGTCCAGCCAAGGTTCGATTTGGACGGTGCTGCTTGATGACGGCGGTGCGGGGCACATCATCCAAGTTGAGGGGAAGAGATTTAACAAACAGAGACTATTGAAACTGAAGCTCGTTGAAGCGACATGCGTGTACGAGATCGAACCTTCGAGCTTTTCGTACAAAGCTTGCTGCTCCATGTACGGCAAGATGGGGATTAACCCGCTGACCCTTGCGTACGGGTCGTCGCTGTACAACGAACCTCGTCGCGAAGTTGGATACTTGCCGTAAACCGATTCGTAGTTGCTCATCGCCAAGGAGACTTGCTTGAGCCGATTGTTACAGTCCATCCGGCGAGCCGCTTCCCTGGCGGCACCGATCGCTGGCAATAGGATTGCGACCAGCACGCCAATGATGGCAATGACGACCAACACCTCGATGAGCGTGAAACCAGAGATAGCGGTCGTTGTTCTTCGCATGATCGGATCGCTAGCCAAAGCGGGGTTCGTCGGCGTTGTTGTGGGGCGGCAACGCCGTAGCACGTACCAAATGATATTCGACAGCGCATCAAATTGCTTCAATACTATCGCTCGGATTCCGTTGTTTTCGTGTTTGGCGCAGCTCGCATAGTGCCAGAAAGTCGCATCGGACCAGGCGGTGAGCTTACGGCTAAGGGTGCCGAAAGCGACCGGCAAAGCGATGTCGGGTTCCCGAGGAATAATTCCGTCCGAAATTTTGGCGAACTGGTGAAGGAACCGTCGGGCGGCAGCATCCAATATCAGACTGACAATTCTGCCTGTCAGCCGAAAGTGATCGCCGCCTATATTGGCGACATCGCTTCGTCCCTTCGTCAATTCAATCACGGATGCAAAACATGTCGCGTTCGCTTCGGTCCCTTGCCGTTGCTTCGTCCTTTCTAGCCCTTGGAACTCTGATCGTCGTCGGTTGCAGCCAGCCGACGTCCACCCCGCCGACGGCTTCCAATCCCAGTTCGGCAACTGCGGCAACACCGACCTCCGCCGCACCAGCAGCCGCTGAGGAACACCCGCACATTCCCGGTGCCCACGGTGGGATCGTGATTCCGATCGGTTCGGATAGCTACCATGCCGAAGCGGTGATCGAGAAAGACGGAGTCTTCCGCTTGCTGATGCTCGGTGCGGATGAAACTCGGATTCAAGAAGTCGACTTTCAGGCCGTGAAGGCATACATCAAGGCGTCGGGCGACACCGACGCGACACCGATTGATATGAAAGCAACTCCGCAAGACGGTGACGCCCCCGAGAAGACGTCCCAGTTTGTTGGCCAGTTGCCAAAAGACGCGGTTGGCAAAGCGATCGACGTGACGATTCCCAACTTGCGAATCGGCACCGAGCGATTCCGCGTCGGTTTCACAACTGCGGTCGAAGAACATGACAACGGGATGCCAGCGGCGGTCACGGGTGATGAAGAACAGCAGCTTTACTTCACTTCGGCTGGAAAATACACGGAAGCCGATATCAAGGCCAATGGTCCGTTGTCAGCCGGCACCAAATTCAAAGGTTTCATGTCGAAGCACGACATGAACCCGAAACCAGGCGAAAAGATCTGCCCCGTTACATTCACCAAGGCGAATCCGAAAATCGAGTGGCAGGTCAACGGCAAGAAGTATCTGTTCTGTTGCCCGCCCTGCGTGGATGAATTCGTGCGGATGGCTAAAGAAGAACCGGAGGACGTGCTGGAACCGGAGGGGTACGTTCAGAAAGAGAAGATGGGGAGAGGGGGAGCTGGAAGTGAAGGAGTGAAGGAGAAGGGGAGCAACGACAACTCCTCCACTCCCACCTCCCAACTAGACACTGAAATCACTGAAGCACTTTCTGGGCTGGACGCCGAAGACCGCAAACTCGCTGATGCTCAGAAATTCTGCGCCGTGATGACCGACAACTTGCTCGGTTCGATGGGTACACCTGTGAAAGTCGACGTCAACGGCGAAACGGTTTTCCTGTGTTGCGATGGTTGCAAGGGCAAAGCACTTCGCAAAGCGGATGAAACGCTCGCGAACGTTGCGAAGCTGAAAAAAGATCAAGCGGCAAAACGCTAAATGAGAAGCAGACTTCGGCATCTCATCTCAGTCGGTGTTCTGTTCGTTGCATCCAACGTCGGCGCTCATGAGGGCCACCGTCCTTTGCCGACACGGGGAATGGAAGTCAACATCGAAACGGGCAACATGGTTTTAACCAAAGCGGCCCGCGAGACGCTTGACGTGCTAACCGTGGAAGCGGTATCGCAACAGCTCACGAAATCGCTACAAGCGTATGGATCAATCGTCGCGCCATGGGATCACCACGCCGTGATCGCCTCGCCTCTGACGGGTCGCATCGTCGAACTGAAAGTCAGCCCCGGTGAATCGGTGCAGGCGGGCCAAGTTCTCGCCGCAATGGAAAGTCCCGAACTAGAGCAACTTGTGTTGGAACTTCGTGCCGCCCAGGTGGACTTGAGGCTCTCGATAAAGCTGGTGGACAACATCAGCCAAGCGAGTCGCAACGGCGCAATCCCCGGCGTGCGTCTGGTCGAAACTCAATCGAAACTGGAACAAAATCGAGCCGCAGTAGAACTGGCAAGTGCCAAATGGCAGGCTCTGCAACTGCCACCCGCGATGCTCGAAGCGATCTTGCAATCGCCAGATCAAGATCATCGTCAATTGCTGGAACTTCGATCACCGATCAGTGGCGTCGTGACACATGCCGACTTGTCGATCGGTAAAGTCGTCGATCCCAAAGAACACTTGTTCGAGATTCTCGACCTCCGCAGTGTATGGCTCAAAATTCAGGTGTTGGAAAAGGATCTCGCTGGAGTCGCGATCGGCCAATCCGTTGAGCTTCGTTTAACCGCCGATGCGAGCGAAGTTTTCAATGGGAAGGTGGATGTCGTCGATTCATTCCTCGACCCAGATACACATCTTGGTACGGTTTGGGCGACGATGAGCAACCCAGACGGTAGCCGAGCGAAGCTATTGCCCGGTATGTCCGGCAGCGTCCGCCTGGAAGCAGCATCCAGCGGTGAGCCACTCGTGATTCCGATGCAATCCGTGATCCGCGACGGGGCTGAACGATTTGTTCTCGTCGAGCAAGAACAAACCGATGTGGCATCGACTTACCAAAAGCAACCGTTGGTACTCGGAAAACGATCGGGTGAACTGGTCGAAGTTCGCGGTGGTGATCTCTACCCTGGCGATCGCGTGGTCACTCGCGGCAGCCACGAACTTGGAAGTTTCTTTGCTAAAGGCGTGTTGAAGGTCGGTCCCGAATCGGCCCGCGATATTGGATTGCAAACGCAACCGGTGGAAATCAATACGATCGCTGAAACAATCACGATTGATGGGGTGGTTGATGTTCCGCCCACGCATCGTAGCATCGCATCGGCTCAGCTCGGTGGTGCAATCCAAAGTATCTTGGTTGATCGAGGAGAAAAGGTTAGTCGCGGCCAAGTGCTTGCCAAAATCACCAGCCAAGCATTTCAAAAACTTCAACTCGATCTCCTGCAAGCAAACTTGAATGTCAGTATGAAGCAGACGATCGTCAGCAATTTGCGTTCGGCAAGCGATGCGATTGCGAAGCGGCAATTGTGGGAAACGGAAAGCCAGCTCAATCAGTTCACTAGTCGCCGCGACATCATTGTCCAACAACTCCGAACTGCCGGAATCACAGAGCAACAGATCGCCGAGCTATTGGCAACGAGGAAATTGATTCCGGCCCTGCCTGTTACTGCGCCGATCGATGGCGTGATTGTGGGCTTCGACAAGTTCCTTGGGCACGTCGTCCGTCCGGATGAACCATTGTTTGAAGTTCACGACTTGAGCCACGCTTGGGTGCAGGGATTCATATCCGAGCGAGACTTCCCGCGCGTTCGCATTGGCCAGCAAGTACGAATGCGATTTGTCACTTCGCCTGACGAAATTATCTTGGGCACGATTGCGCGCAGCGGAGAGTCCATCTCCGACGACGACCGAACGCTATCGGTCTGGATCGAATTGCAAGAGATGCCTGCGTTCCAACTGCAACACAACATGCTCGCCCGCATCAGTGTTGAAACGGGTGTGAACAACAAAGGCGTGGCGGTACCACTGCAAGCGGTCGTCCACGAGGGCATGCGTTCGTACGTTTTTGTTGAAGGTGAAGACAGCGTTTTTGAGCGACGGTTTGTTGTGGCTGGAAAATCCAACGATTTGCAAGTCAGAATCGTTGATGGATTGCAGCCAGGCGAGATCGTCGCCGTCGCAGGCGCGATGCAGTTGCAATCCGGCTACGCGGCGCTGAAATAAATGCTCAACGCCATCATTCGCTTTTCGCTTCACAATCGTGGCCTGGTGCTGATTAGTGGCCTATTGATTCTGCTTTATGGCGGTTTCAATCTCAGCCAAATGCCGGTCGATGTCTTTCCTGACCTGAATCGTCCAACGGTCACGATCATGACCGAATCACCGGGCTTGGCTCCTGAAGAAGTCGAAGTGCTCGTAACGCGTCCGATCGAGTACCAACTCAATGGTGCAACGGGTGTTCAGCGAGTCCGCTCGGCATCGGGCATCGGCCTTTCGATCGTGTGGGTCGAGTTCGATTGGGGCACCGACATTTACCAAGACCGGCAAATCGTTGCCGAGAAAGTGCAGATCGTCCGTGAACGATTGCCCGCTGGAGTGAACCCGGTCATGGCTCCGATTTCGTCGATTATGGGCGAGATCATGTTGCTCGGTTTGCGAAGCGATCAAGTGCCCGAGAGCGAAGTCGAAGCCGAAACGCAGCGGATGGAATTGCGAACGCTCGGTGAGTTCACGGTGCGAAATCGATTGCTCGCCGTCGAAGGTGTATCGCAAGTCACGGTGATGGGCGGCACGCTGAAGCAGTACCAAATCATCACGACGCCAGCACGACTTGCGGCCCAGAACATCACGTTGCAGCAACTAACCGACGCAGCCCAGAAAGCGAACGTGCTCGCCGGTGGTGGCATCATGGTACGTCCGCCCCGTGAATCATTGATCCGCATCAGCGGGCAAAGTCTGTCTCTGGAGGAAATTGAGAACACGCCGGTGCTGTGGCGCGGCAAACGAGCCGTCTTGATCAAGGAAGTTGCCGACGTCCAGTTCGGCGGACCCGTCAAACGTGGTGACGGCAGCGTCCGAGTCAAAACAGATAACGGCGTCGAAGGCGGAGCGGCAGTTATCCTGGCGGTGCAAAAACAACCAGGAGCGGACACGCTGAAGCTGGATGCCGAGATCAGCACCGTGCTTGACGCATTGCAAGCGGACCTGCCCGACGGGATTGTCATCGAACGTCGCATCTTCAAGCAAGCCGACTTCATCCGCGCGGCGCTTGAAAATGTGATCGAAGCGGTTCGTGACGGTGCGATTTGGGTCGTCGTGGTGTTGTTCCTATTCATGTGGAACTTTCGCACCAGCATCAGTTCGCTGACCGCGATGCCACTGTCAATCTTTTTGACATTCATGATCTTTCACTGGTTCGGAATCTCGATCAACACCATGACGCTCGGTGGGATTGCGGTTGCGATTGGTGATTTGGTTGATGACTCCATTGTCGATATTGAAAACATATACCGGCGGCTGAAAGAAAACCGGCAACTCGCAACCGATCAACAACGTCCAGCTCTCGACGTGATCTACGATGCCTCATGCGAAGTGCGCAATTCGATCGTCTATGCGACGTTGATCGTGGCCTTAGTGGTGTTACCGCTGTTCTCAATGGGCGGACTCGAAGGCCGCATGTTCGCACCGCTGGGTTTGTCGTATATGGTTTCACTGCTAGCATCGCTTGCCGTGTCACTGACGATTACACCTGTGCTGGCTTACTATCTGCTGCCTGGTGCAAAATTTCTTGATGAGCGAACTGATCCGCTTCTATTGCGAATGCTCAAAGGCGTGGCCGAGCGAGTTTTGCGAGTGACGCTACGTCACGCCAATGCGGTCCTTGGCGTGACACTGCTTTGTGTGACGCTTTCGCTAACAACGTTGTATTGGATGGGTGGTGAATTCCTGCCGCCGTTCAATGAAGGAACGTTTACGATCAGTTTTCAAACGGAACCTGGAACGGCGCTGACCGAAAGCCAACGCTTGGCCGAACGGGCCGAACAAATGTTACTGGACATCCCCGAAGTCGTTGCAGTGTCGCGGCGAACGGGACGAGCCGAATTGGACGAACACGCCGAAGGTGTCAACTCGTCCGAGATCGATGTCCGTGTGCAAGAACACCATCGCCCTAAGCCCGGTGTGGCAGCATCGATTCTGCGTCTGATCCCGATTGCTCATTTGTGGGGATTTGAAACCACGGGGCGTCCACACGAAGAAGTGATGGCGGACATTCGCGACAAGGTCACGCTGATACCTGGAATTAAAGCCAACATCGGACAGCCGATCTCGCATCGCTTGGATCACATCATGTCCGGCGTGCGTGCCCAGATTGCTGTGAAAGTATTCGGAAATGATTTGCGAGAACTCCGCAACGCCAGCCAAGATGTTTACACGGCAATGAGCGAAATTCCGGGGGTTGTTGATTTGCAACTTGAACCGCAAGTCGAAGTGACGCAGGTTCGTTTGCAAGTGCGTCGCGAAGATGCGGCTCGCTATGGGCTAGCGCCAGGCGATGTCGCCGAACTGTTGGAGACCGCTTACAAGGGACGCGTCGTCTCGCAGGTTCTCGACGAAGACCGCTATTTCGGATTGGTTGTGTGGTACGACGCAGCATCGCGTAGTGACCCCGACGTGATTGCTCAAACGATCATTGAAACCCCATCCGGCCGTCGCGTTTCTCTGGGCGAAGTTGTCGATGTATTGGATACAACGGGACCGAACACCCTCAACCGCGAACATGTGCAGCGTCGGATCGTAGCATTCTGCAATGTTCAAGGCCGCGACTTGACCAGTGTGGTCGCAGACATTCGCCAAGCAACGCAGCCGATCGAAGAACGTCTGCGCAAGCTACCCGGCGACTATCACATCGAATATGGCGGCCAATTCGAGGCACAACGAGACGCGAACCTGCGACTGTTGATTCTAGGAAGTCTCTCCGTCGTGGGAGTTTTCTTATTGCTCGTCAAGTGCCTCGAATCTTGGCGAGCAGCACTACAAGTGCTGGTAAACATTCCGTTAGCGGCAATGGGTTCGATCGTCACATTGTTGATCGTTAATCAGCCCTCATCCGAAGCGCTCGGTGCGGCTCCGTGGTACGAGTGGCCGAGTGTCTGGATCGGAGCGACGACTTTATCGGTTGCGCACTGGGTCGGCTTCATCACGTTGATCGGGATCGTCAGCCGCAACGGCATCATGATGATCTCGCACTACGTGCACCTGATGGAACATGAGGGCGAACAGTTCGGCGAAGCGATGATCATTCGTGGCAGTCTCGAACGACTTGCCCCAGTGATGATGACGGCCACGACGAGCTTCATCGGATTGCTACCATTGATTCTGGGTGCAGGCCAAACAGGCAAAGAGATTCTCTATCCGCTCGCCCTGGTCGTGTTCGGCGGCATGTTGACGTCCACGCTGTTGGACCAACTCGTCACGCCCGCATTGTTTTACCGATTTGGGCATAAGAAGTAGGGGAGCCGGGAGCGTTCATACTCCCAATCTCCCACCACGACGAAAAATCAGGAAAATCCGAATCTCCGTGAAGAAGCGACCATGCCTGTGCATCTAAATAGGCAACGTTACACGCACAACGCTTTACCCCCGATTGAAGGACGATTTGAAGATGATGATGGCACGATTCCCCCTGATGGCCTTCGCATTGGCCGTTTTCGCAAGCGGTTTGAGCACGACTTCGGTTTCCGCCGACGACGGGCACAAACATGCTGCTGGCCACGATCACGAGGCGATGCAGAAGGCTGAAAAGAAGATTTCCGAAGCGATGTCGAGTTTGTCGCCGGAAGATCAGAAGTTGGCTGCCGCGCAGCGGTTTTGCCCGATGATGGAATACAGCCGGCTGGGTGCAATGGGTACTCCGATCAAGCTGACCATTGAAGGCAAGCCGGTTTTTGTCTGTTGCAAAGGTTGCATTGACGATGCGAATGCTGGCGGTGCAGCAACGGTCAAGACAACCGAGAAATTGACCGACGCTTCCGCTGAACTTGCGAAGCTTTCCCCAGCGGAACGAGCCGCCGCTGAAGCACAGAAATACTGTGCGATCAACACCAAGGGTTTCCTGGGTTCGATGGGCGCCCCGGTTAAGCTAGAAATTGATGGCAAGCCAGTTTATCTGTGCTGCAGTGGCTGCACCAAGAAGGCTCAGGCCAATCCTGCTGCCACGCTCGCCAAGGTTGAAGAGCTGAAGCACGCCGGAATGAAAGAAGGTCACGATCACGCCGACCATAAGAAGTAGCAAGCAGGGGTAGCTGGGAGAAGGGAGGTGGGAGGAATCGACGATTGCTCGTCGCATCGCATCTCAGCGACTCATTAAAACTAAAGTTCGCTAGACCGCGGCGATGCGCACCGTAGTGGTGCATGTCGCCAGCGGTTTTTTTGTGCCAATCATTTACACCCAGCGAACTACCTGGCCCGACGATTGCGGAGGCGAAAACTAGTACGGTTAGGCCGTAGCGGTAGTCGCAGAGACTTTCGGTGATTTGCCGCACAGCCGAAACTCTCTGCGAGTTTCGCTTCCCCAATTTTATCCGTAACAGACCATTATTCTGCAGAACAACGGACAAGGCAAAGAATGAGTGAGTCAGAAACTGCTGGCAACTATGAAAAGAACAGTCTGTCGCTGACTGGTTCAGTTGCGATGGGCACTGGCGTCATGATCGGTGCCGGAATCTTCGCGCTTACTGGTCAAGTGGCCGAGCAAGCGGGTGGCCTATTTCCACTCGCTTTCGTTGCAGCGGCAATCGTGGCAGGCTTTAGTGCCTACAGCTTCGTCAAGATGGCCGAGCAGTATCCGTCAGCCGGCGGAATCGCGACGTTCCTGATGAAAGCGTACGGCAAAGGGACCGTGACGGCTGGCATGTCGCTGTTGATGTATTTTTCAATGGTCATCAACGAGAGCCTCGTCGCTCGAACCTTTGGTACGTACACATTGCAGTTATTCGATGCGAAGGACAATCAGTTCCTCGTCCCCGTCTTGGGCGTTGCGCTACTGGTCGCCGCATTCATCGTCAACATTCTCGGCAACAAATTCATCGGCACATTTTCGACAGTTACTGCGGTCATCAAGGTCGCAGGCATCCTCTTGTTTGCCGGCGCGGGCCTCTGGGTTTCGGGGTTTAATTTTGAAAGCGTGGGTGTGACGGAGCGAACGTCCGGTGGCAGTTTTCTCTCCGCAATCGCTCTAGCACTGCTGGCCTACAAAGGCTTCACGACAATTACGAACAGTGGCTCGGAGATCACAAACCCGAAGAAGAACATTGGCCGCTCGATCATTATTTCGCTCTCGATTTGTCTGGTCGTCTACCTCCTCGTTGGATTTGCCGTTGCCGGTAATCTGTCCATCGCAGAAATCATCGAAAGCCGTGATTACGCTCTTGCCGAAGCAGCTAGACCGGCATTTGGGCAGTGGGGAATGTACTTCACCGTCGGGCTTGCAATTGTGGCAACCATTTCGGGACTGATTGCAAGCACGTTTGCGGTATCGAGAATGCTGGCGATGTTGAGCGAAATGAAGCTCGTTCCGCACAAGCACTTTGGGATGCCTGGCGACATTCAAAAGCATACACTCGTCTACACCGTCGTCTTCGCGATCACGCTAACAATTCTCTTCGACCTTTCGCGGATCGCGTCACTGGGGGCGATCTTCTACATCGTGATGGACATGGCGGTGCATTGGGCAGTACTGAGACACGTACGCGAGAAAGTCGATGCAAATCGCTGGATGCCGATCACGGCGATAGTGCTCGACACTGTTATTCTCGGCGCATTTCTTTGGATGAAGGCGACCAGCGACATGCTCGTCATCTGGGTCGCCCTGGGCGGAATTGTCTTTATCTTCGCTGGCGAAAAACTCTTCCTCTCTTGGACGGAAGATGACGACGACTCGAAACATGCGGACGGTCATGCCGCGTAGCTGTATTGGCGGCAAGAGCAAACGAAACAAACACTTGGAAAACCGAACACGAAGTACATCATGGAAAAGAAATCAACACCAATCGGCTGGCTCAATGTCCTATTCATGATCTGTCTCTTGTTGCCCGTGCTGATTCTGTTGATGATGCCTGGCGGTACGATGATGGGTGGTTTCCTGTGGCTGCCTATCGTACTTTTGTTGTGCTTTTGGATGGTCGCCAGCATGGCAGCGGCGGCGCGTGCTGAACAACAGCAAGAGATCGACCACACGGTCGACGATGGCATTCGCATGATTCCGGACGGCGAACAGCCGGATGCGATTCGTGCAGTGATGAATGTGCGAGTAGCAATGCAGCAACAGGGTGCCCGAATTTTTCGCGGACGCCTGACCACCCCCGCCGATGAAGCGTTAATTCGACTGCAATCGAGCCTTGGTGAGAA
>JBBSJZ010000147.1:0-11658 GCA_038256795.1 Pirellulales bacterium
AAGAACACCTGTACCAAAAAGGTTTCGCCACCGCCGCCCGGCCCCTGCCCCGGGACTTCCCGATCGGCGTCAGCCGCAACGGCAGCCGCTCGACGGCCCAGTAATGCCGGAGTGCAGCGAGCGGCAGCTATTTCCCTACCCTCATCCTGGCCTCTCCACCAACGATGCGTTGAGGGCGAGGGTACAAACGGAACTGCCGCTGGCCTCACGACAATTTGCACGCCGTGATCATCGGAGCTGTTAGAATCGGGTGTTTGAGCCGTTGTCGTACCATCGAATTTATCGCCATGATCCAGCCCCCGCGTAAGAACTCGCTCGGTGAACCCGTTTGGGAAGTCGCCGAATTCTTTCCGCTGCAAGGCGAATGGACCGAGTCCCAATACTTGAAGTTGGATACGAATCGGCTGGTCGAGCTCAGCGAGGGCAAACTGGAGGTGCTAACCATGCCGACTCAGTGGCACCAAATGATTGCGTTGTTCCTCTATGAACAACTACGTGCATACACTCGCGACCATCGACTCGGCATGACGCTCGCCGCACCCCTGCGAGTCCGATTATGGCCAGGCAAAATGCGAGAACCCGACGTCGTATTCATGCTCGCCGAAAATAAATCGCGTCGCGGTGATGCGTTCTGGGATCGTGCCGACTTGGTCATGGAAGTGGCCAGCGATGATGACCCGCCACGAGATTTGGTCACGAAACGCGACGAGTACGCGAAAGCGGGCATAGCAGAATATTGGATTGTCGACCCACGTGATCGGACAATTCGCGTGTTGACGATCGATCCCACCGCCAATCCGGCGGTGTACCGCGAAACGGCCCATGCGACCGTCGATCAAATCGCCGAGTCGGTATTGCTGGCCGGTTTCAACGTCAATCTGTCCCAAGTGTTTGACGAATCTCGCGAGTTCTAAGGCGATCGCGTCGAGCGGCGAAAGTAACGCAGTGCTGCCACCGCTAGGCGGCTCTCCACGTCACGCCAAAACTCCATCGACCACTTTGCCATGCACATCGGTCAAGCGGAAGTCGCGGCCTTGATATCGGAATGTCAATTGCTTGTGATGGATACCGAGCAGGTGCATGAGGGTGGCGTGGAAGTCGTGAACGTGGAACGGGTTCTCTTCCGTCTTGAAGCCGAGTGGATCGGTTTGGCCATAGGTGGTCCCCGCGCGGACACCGGCGCCCGCCATCCACATCGCGCCACTCTTGGTGTGGTGATCGCGGCCGCTGCCGCCTTGTGACATCGGCGTGCGCCCGAACTCGCCGCCCCAGATCACCAGCGTGTCGTCGAGCATGCCACGTTGTTTGAGGTCTTGTATCAATGCCGCACAACCTTGATCGACATCTTTGGCACGCGTCTTCACGCCGTCAACAACACCGGAATGGTGATCCCAATCCGTATGATAAAGCTGGATGAACCGCACCCCTCGCTCCGCCATCCGTCGAGCCATCAAACAATTCGCTCCGAAACTGCCATCCGGGGCGTCGGCACCGTAGAGCCGCCGCGTCGATTCACTTTCGTCGTTAAAGTTCGCCAACTCGGGCACGGACGTTTGCATCTTGAATGCCAATTCGTATTGGCTGATGCGCGTCGCGATCTCGGGATCGGCCTCATCCTCCAGCGCGACGGAGTTGAGTCGATTGATGGCCTCGATCGTCGCTCGCTGGCCAGCTTCATTGATGCCGCGGGGCGTGGCGATGTAGTTCAGCGGTTGCGGCGACGAGTAAATTTCAACACCCTGGTGATGCCCAGGCAAAAATCCGCTATGCCATGCCGTCGTCGGTAGCGGTTGCCCTTCCTTGCCGCTGCGCATGACCACGAACGAGGGTAGATTGTCCGCCGACTCGCCGAGACCATACGACAACCACGAACCGATGCTCGGTCGACCGGCGATTCCCGAACCCGTGTTCATGAACGTGTGGGCCGGATCATGATTGACTTGGTCCGTTTCCAAGGTGCGAATGATGCACAAGTCATCCGCGACCGTTTGCAAATGCGGAAACACCGACGAGATTTCGTTCCCCGAATCGCCGCACTTCTTGAAGCCCACGTCGGTGCCGAAACACTTGATCGACTCGTGCTGCAAGAACGCGAGCTTGACGCCCTCGAGCATCGATGGCGGGATCGGTTTACCGCTGAGCCGAAGCAATTCGGGTTTGTGATCGAACGTTTCGAATTGGCTCGGCCCACCCGCCATGTACAGGTAAATCACTCGCTTCGCCTTGGGAGCAAAGTTCGGGAATGTCGCGAGCGAATCAAGTGAGCTCGCCCACGTCGGACGATTCAGCAAACTCGACAACGCTGCGACCCCGAGTCCGCCGGCGGAGCGGCCAAAAAAATGGCGTCGTGTTTCCATCATTGGCAACTTCATGGTGAACTTCTTCGTGGCGTGGTCATTGCGGTAGGTGTCGTTCGTAGGGGTGGAGATTCCATGAATCAATTACGGGTCATGAACTCATGCGTATTGAGCAGCGCTCGCGCCGCCATGGTCCATGCGGCGCGATCGCGATTCGACTCGGCTGCACCGGGCGACGAAGACCCCTGGGCGAGCAACTGTCCAGCCTCGTCCGGATGCGATTCATAATACGTGTACTGGGACGAGATCAATTGTCCGAGGGTGACGGTTTCCGCCTCGGTCGGCACCCGTTGTAATGCGAACTGAAACATCCGCCGCGTCCGCTCACCGATCGCATCGGACGTGGGCTCACTGGCGAGGGTTCGATCCGCCAACCCAATCGCGGCATCGACAAAGATCGGGTCGTTGAGCATCGCCAGAGCCTGGCCCGGCGTATTCGTTTGCATTCGCTCGGCCGTGCATTCTTGGCGCGTCGGTGCGTCGAACGCGAGCAACATGGGGTGGATGTTTTGGCGTTTCCAAAACGCATACAACGTGCGCTGGTGCTGGCGCTCTCGGGGACTCGTTTCCCATACCAAATGCCGACTTCCGTACATCACCTTGCAAGAACGATCCCAGTAATCATCGGGCTGGTAAGGAAAGAACGACTCGTCCGGAATCTCCCCGGTCGCTCGATACAAACCCGCCGCGACCAACACCGCATCACGGAGTTGCTCACCGCGAAGGCGATACCGTGATTGCCTCGCAAATCCTTCATTCTCGGGGTCCGCAGCCGCGAGCGATGGCGAAGGTTTCGATGACAACTGGTAGGCGTCGCTCATGACAATGATGCGCGTCAGCGACTTGCGATCCCAACCGCTTTCACGAAACTCGGCGGCCAAGTAATCCAGCAACTCGGGATGCGAAGGCCAATCCCCCTGGCCACCACTGTCCTCGAGTGTGCGGCTAATTCCATGCCCGAAGAAATGATCCCAGGCGCGGTTGACGTAAACCCGAGCCGTGATCGGATTGTCGTCCGAGACGATCCACTTGGCCAAGTCGAGTCGATTGGCGCGTCGCCCGCCGGTGTCGAGTTTGCCCAGGAATTCGGGGATCGCGGGCTGCGCCACATCGCCAGATTCGTCCATGAAGTTGCCGCGCGCGAGCACGCGTGTCAGCTTCGGTGCCGCGGCGCGGCTGACCACGGTCGTGTTCGCTCGTTGCCGCAAGCGGTAAAGCTCGGCTTGCGTGTGACGAAGCGACTGCATCGACTGCGGCGAGCTTGACTCCTGGAACGCCAGCCGAATCCATGCCTCTTGAAGTGAAGCATCCTGTCCCGCCTTGCCCAAGATCACGTCACGCATCACCACCATGCGTTCCTGGAATGTCATCCGGTAATGCGGTCGATCCCACCACAATCGCACGAGCGTCTCGGCCAGACGCAATTCCGTCGCGATGGATCGCACCGTATCGAGCCCGCCATCGCCCCTACCGACGCTGCCGCCGATGTGGCCGAAGTTAATCCCCACGGTTCTGTACGTAAAATCGATTTGCTGGCACGGGATTTCGAGTCGCACCCAGCCTTCGCCGCTCGGAATTTCGCCCACCCGCAAGGTCTTCTTCGCCGCTGGCAACTTCTCGCTCGCAAGCTTATCGGCCCCATCGCCGCCCCACACAAAGTTCATAAACTCATTGGGCTGCCAACCGACACGTCCGTAGTCGCCCGACAATAACTGTAACGCCAGAACATCAGGACGCCTCTTCGCATCAAGGTAGACATCGACATAGAGCCGGGCTTCGGGATCCGCTTGGAGGAACGATTTCGGCACGAAGAATCCCGTTTGCAATTCAGCGATCTTGTGCGTCACCATGTCACCGTCGCTGTGAGTGACACGTGCCGGTCGATCCTCCCGCGTGGTCATCTCATACTCGCCACCGTGCACCATCGCCACGGCATCGTGAGCATCGATCCAAACGAATCGGTCTCGCGTCGTCGAATCACCAAGCGACTTCACTTGGTCACTCTTCCAAGCCAACAATTGTGCATCATCAACGGATCGTTGCGAGATCTCATCGAGTTGCCGTTCGAGTTCGCTCGACAATTGTCGGTCGCGCTTGCGAGCATCATCGGAGTCATGAACAAAGTGGATCGGCAAGCGTCGATCGCCGGGCGTGTACACACCGACTTCGATGAGGTCATCAAAGAATGCGGCGAGTGAGTAGTAGTCCTTGGCCGTGATCGGATCAAACTTGTGGTCATGACACTCGGCACAGCCCGTTGTCGCGCCGAGCCAAACGGCTCCGACCCCGCGCACGTGTTCACCCTTCATCGCATAGAGCGCTTCCTTATCGATCACCCCCGCTTCGCAATTAGTTTTGATCAAGCGATTGTATGCCGAGGCGATGAATTGTTTGTCGCTCGGATCATCCAGTAAATCGCCGGCGAGCTGTTCGATCGTGAACTCATTGAACGGTTGATTGCGGTGGAATGAATCGACCACCCAGCGGCGATACAATCCCGTCGCCATCGGCTCGTCGGACACAAGGCCCGTGGTATCCGAAAAGCGGACCAAGTCGAGCCAACGCATCGCTTGGTTCTCGGCGTACTCGAGCGAGTCAATCCACTCATCGACAATCGCTCGATAACGCTCGGCGGACGGATCCGCCTCGAAAGCGAGGACTTCGTCGCTCGACGGTGGCAAACCTCGCAAGTCAAGACTGAGCCGCCGGATCAGTGTTCGCGGTGAAGCTCGTTCCACCGGCGCTAGGCCCGCGCCCTCCCAGTGACTTCGCAACAACTCGTCAATCGCGGCCGACTTCTCGCTGGGCGTCGAAACGTTGGACCCGTTCGGCGCGATCGGCTCGTACACCCAGTGAGCTTCATACTGGGCCCCTTGATCGATCCAGCGACGCAAGATGTCTCGCTCACGATCCGTCAGGGGTTTTTCGACCTCGGGCGGGGGCATGATCGCATCCGCATCATCGCTCTCGATTCTGGCGATCAATTCCGACGCCGCCGCATCCCCCGGCTCGATCACCGCCCGACTGTCCTCTTCGTGATCGAGTCGCAAATCGGCTTCGCGGGTCGCCGGATCAAACCCGTGACACTGAAAACACTTCGACGACAGAATGGGTCGCACATCGCGATTGTAGCTGACCGGAACCACGGGGGGGTTGACGGCATCCGTCACCGCGAACGATGCGGCGCCCGTCGAGAGCGTGAAAACCAACAGCAAAAGCGGTTGAAACGGAGCGCACACGAGTTGTGACATGCGATATCGAGGTGGGGGCGATGTGAAGCGGCGAGAGGTTAAGAAGATTATACCTCATTCACGATCGTCGCCTTCGTTGTAGAATAGTGGGCCCCCTAAAAACCGTCCGATCGCTCGAGAGGATCCCGCCCATGTCATCGTTCTTCCCCGCCCCCTTGAGTCGCCGCCAATGCTTGCAGCGAGTCGGGTTGGGTTTCGGCGCCATCGGTCTGTCGCAATTACTGGCCGCTGAGTCACGCGGCGAATTGTCCAGCTTGCAATCACCACTGGCGCCGAAATCGCCTCACTTCCCCGCCACCGCGAAGCATGTGATCCACATTTTCGCCAACGGCGGCCCCTCGCACGTCGACACGTTCGATCCTAAGCCGATCTTGAACGAGTGGCATGGCAAGCCGATCCCCTTGGAGCTGCGGACTGAACGCAAGACTGGCGCCGCGTTCGGGTCGCCGTTCTCGTTCAGCAAGTACGGTCAAAGCGGGATCGAGGTCAGCGAACTGTTCAAGCACGTCGCGGAGTCGATTGATGACATCGCCGTGATCCGCTCGATGCACGCCGATGTCCCCAACCACGAACCGTCCTTGATGCTGATGAACTGTGGCGACGCCCGTCTACCACGACCGAGCCTGGGGTCCTGGACGACGTATGGATTAGGGAGCGAGAACCAGAACCTTCCTGGGTTCATCGCCATGTGTCCCGGCGGCTACCCGATCCAAGAATCCCAAAATTGGCAAAACGCGTTTCTGCCCGGTGTTTACCAAGGCAGCTACATTGATACCCAGCACACGGATATCGACAAACTCATCGCCAATATTCGCAACGACCGGACGACGACGAGCGAGCAACGTGAGCAACTCGATTTGTTGCAATCACTCAATCGACAACATGCCGCCGAGCGAGACCAAGATGGGGAACTCGAATCTCGCATCCAATCATTCGAGTTGGCGTATCGAATGCAATCGGATGCGGCCGAGGCGTTCGACATCAATCAAGAACCTCAACACATTCGCGATCTCTACGGCAAGGGGACGCAAGCACGTCAAATGCTCATCGCCCGTCGACTCGTCGAACGCGGCGTGCGGTTCGTGCAAATCTATCATGGTGCCGGACAACCCTGGGACAGCCACGATGATCTTGAAGAGAGCCATCGTCGTTTGGCGAACGAATGCGACCAACCGATCGGTGCGTTGTTGAAGGATCTGAAGCAACGTGGTTTGCTCGGCGAGACACTCGTCATCTGGGGTGGTGAGTTCGGCAGAACACCGACCGTCGAGTTGCCCACCGAAGGCGCCAACCAAGGCAAGATCAACGGACGCGATCACAATCACTACGGATTCACCATGTGGATGGCGGGCGGCGGTGTCAAAGGGGGTCAAGTCTATGGAGCGACCGATGAATTCGGTTTCGCAGCCGCCGAGAATCCCGTGCACGTGCATGACCTGCACGCGACGATTATGAGATTGCTCGGGTTCGATCACGAAAAACTGACCTTCCGGTATGCCGGTCGCGATTTCCGCTTGACCGATGTGCATGGCAAAGTGATTGCGGAGCTAATCGCCTGATGCGTGTTTCATTCAAATCTGTGTTGTTCACCTTTTGGTTGGCGATGACCAACTTCGTGACGGCTGAAGAACATCCCGCCGCGTCCGTCGAATTCTTCGAGAACAACATTCGTCCCGTCCTGGTCGAGTCGTGTTACTCCTGTCACAGCGGCGAGGCCGGTTCGAGCGAAGGCGGCTTGCTGCTCGATTCACGCCTGGGACTCGCCGCCGGTGGTGACACGGGACCCGCGATCGTGGCCGGCTCAGCCGACGAAAGTCTGCTCGTTCGTCGCATCCTCAGCGAATCCGAACACGAACGCATGCCGCCGCCCGATGCCGGTGAACCACTCTCGCCCGACGTGATCGCGAAACTAAAAGTTTGGATCGACGCCGGCGCCGTGGATCCACGAGGTGAAGTGAAACCGCCGCCGGCGAAGGACTTTGCCGCCGCCCGCGAACACTGGGCATTCTTGCCACTCGAGAAACCGAGCCTGCCCGATGTCGACCCGGCGGCCCAAGTTGTCACGCCACGGGTACTCGCACCCATCGATCATTTCGTGGCGGCCAAGCACCGCGAACTCGGCATCACCGCGAACGCGCCTGCGGATCGGCGCACGCTGCTGAGGCGAATCACTTATGACTTGACGGGGCTGCCGCCCACCTACGACGAAGTCAAAGCGTTCGAAGCGGATGAGTCAACCGATGCGTACGATCGCGTCGTCGATCGGCTTCTGCTTTCGGAAACCTATGGCCAACGTTGGGGACGATTCTGGCTCGATGTCGCGCGCTACGCCGACACCAAAGGCTACTTGCCCGGTGGCGCTCAATTACGGTTTCCGTTTTCTTACACCTATCGCGATTACGTCATTGATGCACTGAATCATGATAAGCCCTTTCGTGAGTTCATCATCGAGCAAATCGCAGCCGACAAGTTGGACTTGGGTGACGACCGCTCGCCGCTCGCCGCCCTGGGTTTCCTCACCCTCGGTCGTCGGTTCCTCAATAACCAAGACGATATCATCGACGATCGCATCGACGTGGTCACGCGCGGCATGCTCGGCTTGACCGTAGCGTGTGCCCGTTGCCACGACCACAAGTTCGATCCGATTCCGACTGCGGATTACTACTCACTTCACGGCGTGTTCGCGTCATCGCGAGAACCCGACGAGTGGCCGCTCATCGGCGACACCTTGGACTCAACTCGGCACGCGGATTTCGTCGCGGCGCAGCTCGAAATCAAAACCAAGATTCAAGCGAAAACGGATGAGCTCGTCGATGAATTTATCGCCAAGCATCAACCGCGAGAAACCGAGTACACCGACGCCGCGGCAGCGTTCGCCCTGCTCGCCGCAGGTACGGATGCGGACAAGTTTGCCGGCGAGCGAAAGCTCAGTGGCCCACTGCTGCGCCGTTTTATTGACCAAGTCCCCGATCCTGCCAATCCGAGTCGCGAGGATGTTGCCAATTGGATTCGCCGCGACATCAACGAGAAATCATCGGGATTAAAACGTGATCTCGAGGCACTCAATTGGAATCACGACGGCGCACCGCGACGGGCGATGGCACTCGTCGACAGCGACCATCCGCACGACTCGCATATCCTCCGCCGCGGTCGACGTGGCAACGAAGGCGATATCGTCCCACGACAATTCCTCGAGGCACTCTCGCTCGATCATCGTGAACCGTTTCAAAACGGCAGCGGTCGATTGGAGCTGGCCCAATCCATCGCTGATTCGCCGCTCGCCGCACGAGTGTTCGTCAACCGAGTTTGGGGTTGGCACTTTGGCACGCCGCTCGTCGACACGCCCAGTGACCTCGGAGTCCGCACGCCGCCACCCCTGCTCGCGGATGTGCTGGAGTGGTTGTCGGCGGACTTCATCGAGCACGGTGGATCGATCAAGCACTTGCATCGCCAAATCGTGATGTCGTCGACGTACCGAAGCGCCAGCGATGCGAATCCGTCCGCCGCTGCGGTCGATCCCGAGAACTTATCACTGTTCCGATTCAACCGCCGCCGGCTGGAATTCGAAGCGATGCGGGACACGATGCTCGATGTCAGCTCAGCACTGCAAATCCATCTCGGCGGATTGCCGGTGAACATCACCGATTCGCCATCACCACCGCGTCGAACCGTGTACGCGTACATCGATCGCCAAAATCTTCCGGGTCTGTTCCGCACCTTCGACTTCCCCAATCCCGACGCATCGACTCCCGGTCGGTTCCGAACCACGGTACCCCAGCAAGCGTTGTACTTACTGAACAGCCCCTTCGTTGCCGAACAAGCGGACCGATTAGCATCGCAAGTGGCGGACGTACCCGCGGAAGATGCGGTGCTGAGTCTGTATCACAAATTGTTCCAACGTGATCCCACGGCACAGGAAACGAAGCTCGGCGTCGCCTTCATCACGGACGCCGACGCCGGCAAGCGATCACGCTATTGCCAATCGCTGCTACTGACCAACGAGTTGATGTTTGTGGACTAACGGTTCATTGAACGAGAGCTGTTTATCCTACACCTCTCGTTTTGGCTAATCCCGATAGGAATTGCAGTCATCAGCCGGTGGTTGGAGCGAAGCGAACACCACCGGATAGCCAGAGACTCTCCCATTTGGCCCTGAATGGGTCACAGCCGACGTCGCAGCGCCCCCATGAGACGGAAGTGACGGATGATGAATACGGATGCTGCACGAGCGATCGAGCTCGCTCGCCACTTGCTCTCACGAGCCAACGAACTGCAAACGCCCGCCGAGCGACGCCAACAAGCGGAGCTGGATCGCATGATCGCTCATGACGCCGACAAGGCGACGCTCGTCGAAATGACGGACCAAGCGTTCCGCACGTCGTCGTCATCACGCGTCGCCGACCAATTGACACACGTGCTCGATGTGCAGGGCGTACCGCGGTTCTTTAGCCCGGTGGAACAGGCGATGCTCAAAGGATTCCAATCCTTCGGTGAGTACTTGCCGGGCGTCGCCGTACCACTCGTTAAAGAGAAAATGCGCCGCGAGACCGCGAACGTGATTTTGCCAGCGGAAAAGGAACTACTCGGCAAACACTTGGCCGAGCGGCAAAGCCATGGCATCGTGATGAACGTCAATCTGCTCGGCGAAGCTTTACTCGGTGAAGACGAAACTCGCGTCCGGATGCAGCGGTTCATCGACGCGCTCAAGATGCCCGAGGTGCGCTGCTTGTCGGTGAAGATCTCGACGATGTACAGCCAGATTTCTTCGCTCGCTCGCCAGCACACGATTGCCGCCGTCTCCGATCGTCTCGAAACACTCTACCGGACCGCAATGCGGGAAAAAATTCCGGGGACGAGTGACGGAAAGTTCGTTTACCTGGACATGGAAGAATACCGCGATCTGCACCTCACCGCCGCAGTGCTCACGGCGACTCTGGCACGTCGGGGACTGGACCAGGCCCGCGCCGGCATCGCCCTACAAGCCTACATCCCCGATTCACATCGCGTGCTCGTGGACTTGATCGCTTGGTCCCGTCAACGAGTCGCTCGCGGTGCCCGGCCGTTGACCGTTCGTCTCGTCAAGGGTGCCAATATGGAAATGGAACGCGTCGAAGCATCCATCGCTGGCTTTGCGCAAGCTCCCTACCGCACCAAAATGGAGACGGACGCGAACTTCAAACGGATGCTGCGTCGTTTGATCGATGGGGCTGCCGATGGATCGGTTCGCGTCGGAGTCGCATCACACAACGTCTTTGATGTAGCGCTGGCGATTCATTGGGCCGAGTCGGCCGGGGTGAGTGATGCCGTGCAAATCGAGATGCTCGAAGGGATGGCGAACCACCAACGACGCGCGATCTCCGAACACGGCGAAACGATGCTGCTCTACGCGCCAGCATGTCGTCAGGAAGAATTCATCAACGCCATCGGATACCTGATCCGGCGATTGGATGAGAATACCGGCAAAGAAAACTTTCTGCGTCACGCCTATCACTTGCGAGTCGACAGCCCGGAGTTCACGCACCTTGCCCAGGGATTCGAGCAATCGCTCGCCATGATGGATGACGTCGGTGACGGGCCCCAGCGGACCCAGGACCGGCGACAAACGCCGCGGCAACCCAGTGTTGCCGATCGCTGGGAGAACTTTGTCAACGAACCCGATACCGATTGGTCACTCGTTCATAATGGCCAATGGATCGCGGACGTCCTCAACCACTGGTCACGCCAGTGCGATGAACATGCGACGTGTGTCGGCGATGAGCATCGCCAAACGGAGGCCCCGTCGGCGGCGAGCACGTGGCGAGTGAGTCACGATCCGTCACGCCCAGGCGTCGTCTCGTGTCGCTATCAGGCAGCCTCGCTGGACCAAGTGATGTCCGTTGTCGAGCGAGCGGAAGCGGATACGAGCGGTTGGAAAACGATGCCGACAAGCGAACGTCACGAGGTGTTGCGCACGGTTGCACAATTGCTCCGCGAACGTCGTGGTGACTTGATCGGGTCGATGGTTCTCGATGCCGGCAAGATCGTCATGGAAGCGGACCCTGAAATCAGCG
>JBBSJZ010000148.1:0-11523 GCA_038256795.1 Pirellulales bacterium
CAACGTCGAAGCCGACGGAGTGTGGATTGGCGGCCGATCCCACAGCCTCTCCGATCGTGCGCAGCGTCCCATACGTCTTTCCGATGCGGACCATCGCCCCAGTCGTCAACATGTTCAACACCATCTTGGTTGCTGTCCCCGCCTTCAGCCGAGTCGAGCCACTGAGCACTTCGGGACCAACGACAGGTGCGATGACAATATCCGCGTGGCTGTGTAGCGTCGAAGTCGCATTGCAAGTAACGCCAACCGTCACGGCTCCACACCGGCGAGCATAATCCAGTCCACCGAGCACGTAAGGTGTGCCTCCACTCGATGCGATACCCACCCGCGTTTCTGTGGATGAGAAGTTGTGCTTCGCCAGAACTTCGGCGGCCCGGGTCAGCGAATCCTCAGCTCCCTCGATCGCGCGACGCAATGCACCGTCGCCGTCCGCGATGATCCCGACGATCATCTCCGCAGGCGTATTGAACGTCGGCGGACACTCCGAAGCGTCCAGTACGCCCAACCGCCCAGAGGTACCGGCACCGAAGTAAAACAGTCGCGCCCCAGCTCGAAAGCGTGCGACGATCGCTTCAATCGCCTGTGCAATGGAATGCTTTTCCTTGCCAATCGCAGCTATTAACAGCGCGTCTTCGGTGTCCATGAGCTCGACGATCTCGAGCGCCGTGGGTGAGTCTAGATTTGTCGATTTGGCATTGCGAGTTCCCGTCGTTAGTGCGCTCATTGAGTTCAAACAGTCCTATGTTCAAGATCCCGTCATCGCCAATTAGAAAGTCTCGAGGATATGTTATAGTTCCCGTTTCTGCGACAACACTTCAAATGACGTTTTGACGAATCGGAATTCGTATGCCGCTATCCATCGGTCCAGTCGATGCCATCGTGCTGGTGCTATCGGTCTCGGCATCAATCGTTATCGGTTTGCGGCTCAGCGGCAAAAACGATTCCGTGGAAGAGTTCCTGGTTGGCAACCGTAATCTACCGTGGTGGGCGATCCTCGGTTCCATCGTCGCGACGGAAACCAGCACTGCGACCGTGCTCAGCGTCCCTGGGACTGGCTATGGCCCCGTCGGCATGCGGTTTCTGCAAATCGCACTGGGATACCTCGTTGGCCGAGCCGTTGTGGTCCAGTTGCTGTTGCCACTGTTTTTTCAAGGCAAGCTATTCAGTGCCTATGAAGTGCTCAATAAACGGTTCGGCGGTGCAGTCAAGATATCCGCTTCGTTGATGTTCCTGGTCACTCGAAATATCGGTGACGGGCTGCGGCTTTTCCTCGCCGCGTTGGTGCTTCAGAAACTTGTAGGATGGGACTTTGCGGTCAGCGCCGTTGCGATCGGCGCGATGACGATGCTCTACACCTACTTTGGCGGAATGAAGAGCGTCGTTTGGAATGACTGTATCCAGTTCGTGATTTATATGCTCGGTGGTGTCGCAACCGTATTCGTTATTGCAAACCAAATTCCCGGGGGTTGGTCGACGTTTTGGGAATTCGCGAATCAACATGATAAGTTGACCGTGTTGCAGTTAGCTCCACCAAGCGGGGACTCGCGTTCTCTTGGCTTGTGGCTTGTGACCGAACCGTACAGTTTCTACGCGGGACTCGTGGGCGGCGCCGTGTTAACGCTTGGCACGCACGGCACCGACCAAATGATGGTCCAGCGTTACTTGAGCGCCCGCAGCCAACGTGACGCCGGGCGAGCCATCATCCTTAGTGCGGTGGTTGTCTTGCTCCAATTCGCTGTGTTCTTGTTCATCGGTGTGCAACTCGCTTGCTTTTACTCGCAAGAACCGTTGGTCACATTTGAAAAGAGTGACGAAGTGTACGCGTACTTCATCGTGAACTCGTTTCCAAAAAACACCGGTCTGGTGGGCTTAATGCTGGCCGCCATTCTTGCTGCAGCGATGTCGACGCTTTCTAGTTCCCTTAATGCGTCGGCGTCAGCAATCTTAAACGATTTCTATCTGCCGCTGAAGAACACTGAACCGTCGCCAGCCAAGCTGTTGTCGTTCACTCGTCGGCTGTCGTTGATTTTCGGAAGTGTGCAAGTCGCGATTGGTATTTGGGCCGTTTCGTTAGACGCGTCCGTGGTCAGCAACGCGCTCACGATCGCGGGTTATTCAGCGGGACTGTTGCTGGGACTGTTTCTGCTTGGCGTGCTTACCAGGAACGTCAAAAGCTCACATGCTTTGGGTGGAGCAGCATGTGGTTTGGGCACGCTCTTGTTTGTGCATTTCGTGCTTCCCCAACTGACACAATCACCTGGCTTGGAGTCCGGCGTGCGTGTCGCCTGGCCTTGGTTCGCATTGATCGGTTCGAGTGTCACGTTGACTGCGGGCTGCGCGTTCGCCGCCGCGTCCAGCTCATTAGCTCGCGGAGAAACATCATGATGAAGAAAGTGGGCTTACTCGCGTTGGCCGGTGTGCTGGCGTCGCAAGTCTTGCTGGGATGGACGAATCATGCGAGGCCAGCCTAAGCCATGATTCGCCTGGGACTTGAGAACGCTATCGACAATCCACCGGATGCGTTTCGTGGCGCCCGCTTGGGATTGTTGATGAACCAAGCGTCGGTGGACAGCGAGCTAATCTTAGCGTGCGACCGTATCGCGACCGCGTTCCCCGGACAATTGACTGTGGTATTCTCGCCTCAACATGGAATCTGGGGCGAACAACAAGCGAACATGATCGAGTCGTCCAACGCTCGCTTGAACCATCTTGATATTCCAATATTCAGCCTCTACTCCGAAACGCGGCAGCCCACGGCGGAGATGATGGACCTTGTGGATTGTCTCGTCGTCGATCTTCAAGACGTTGGAACTCGGGTATACACATTTGCGTGGACGCTACTCGAATGCCTTCATGCATGTGCGGCACATGGCAAGTCGCTCGTCGTGCTCGATCGGCCCAACCCGCTTGGTGGCGACGTATTCGAAGGGCCGATGCTGGAGTCCGAGTACGTTAGCTTTGTCGGCGGCACAGCGATTCCGCTTCGCCATGGATTGACGATGGCAGAGTTGGCTCGATTGTTCGTTCGAGAACTTGTGATCGACGTTGACGTGCAATGCATCCCCATGAGCGACTGGTCGCGGACCATGCGATTTGATGCATCAGGCCGGCGCTGGCTTTGGCCTTCACCGAACATGCCCACGTTGTCGACCGTGGATCTGTATCCTGGGCAAGTTTTGCTCGAAGGTTGCAACTTGTCCGAAGGCCGAGGCACGACGCGTCCATTCGAAGTTGTTGGTGCTCCGTTCATTGATGGCCAGCGCTGGGCCAACGAACTCGAGCGAGCGAAACTCAAGCACGTGCGACTATTACCGACTCGGTTCAAGCCAACATTCGATAAGTTCGCCGGTGAAAGTTGCAGCGGTTTGGACATCCAAGTCACTGACGCCAAGCAACTCCGCTCAGTCGAGGTCACGGTAGCGTTGCTCGCATCCGCAGCATCGCTTTACCCGCATGAGTTTCGTTGGCTTGATCCGCCCTACGAGTACGAGTACATCAAACCACCGATCGATATTCTGTTCGGAAACGATCGTTTACGAAACCGAGTCGACCGCTGCCGAGGCACTTCATCTTGGCCCGAAACCTTGAGACTACTCGACTGGGACGCAGCTGCGTGGGTCCAGCGTATCGAGCCGATACGCCTCTATTAAGGTGCAAAAGGTGATTCGTTTTGGCTGACCGTCATCCCGCTGAGATTCGATCGTCACGCGCATCTTGTTCGCCTTCGATGATCAACCAACGTCGATTCAGGTCGGCAATATTCACTTGCGTCGATTGACCTGCGGGGAGGAGAGTGTCGCGCACGTCAACGACTGGCATCCGAAATACCATCCAAGCAACTCCCACAGGTCCAGGTCTCGGCCTCGGACTGGACTCCGGCATCGTGAAAAAAGTGCACAGGCGTAGCCGATCTGCTGTAACTGTACATGGAGCGCCGCAGTGGTTGCGTCGCCGTCAAAGCCCCGTCCAACTTAGCTTAATTGGTGTCGGCCGTCGGAATGGGCTGATATTCCACCCACAGCGTCTTGACGCTATTTCCTGTTTTGACCTTCCACGGTTTGAAGGCCGAGTTGGATGCTTGACCAGCGGGAAAATCACGTGACTCAGTATGTTGACCCTGATCATCTTGCCAGTGGAAGGTGACGCGGGTCGCATCTTGCTTGGTTGCGTACAATAAATGCATCTCTGCGCGGCGATAGGACTTGCCACCGTCGTTATGAAAACGAACTTGCACTGGTTGGGTAACGCTATCGAGTTTTGTATCTCCCCAGCTGAAACTTTGTGACCAGAAATCTTCGGGCTCTTGGCCGGAGCGAGTGATTCGCCAATCGCGAACCAGAGGCTGCCAGTTTGATCCTTGATCGATCGAGTAGTCGACCTGGTAGGCAACTTGGGGTGAGGGTGGGTTCGATGACGCGACATGCGCCGCGGCGTAGAGGGCAACCGCTGGTTCGCCACGTGGTGTGGCGAGTTCCAGTGTCACTCGCGGCGAATCGAATTTACCGGCAACGCGATGTGCTTCGGCTTGGGCAATGGTCGGTCCGGCGCTGATGGTTGCACGAGCCGATGACTGAAACTCGACTTGTGAGCCATTGTCGGCCAGCCGCGGAATGATTGATGAATTCGCCTGACAGACAGTTGTGATTAGAAGTTTCGATTGCTCCAAACTCTTCGCACCGCCGGCGAAGCGAAGCCAATACTGTCGATTTCCCTTTGCGTCGTCGGTCAGATCCAGCCGACCTTCGAGAACACCAGTGTCTCGCCAGCTTCGCCCTTGGTCAGTTGATATCGCAACACTCACCCGGGTCTGTCCGGTGATCACAAGACCATTGCGGCAACCGGACTGATAAATCGCCCACGGCTCATCGTTGGGCGGAGTCGCGGCAATGATGTAGGGCGATTGGAATTCGAACGTCACGTGATGATCGCTTTCGTCAATGATCCCTTCGCGATAGTCGCCGCTGGCAAAGTTTGGTTGCCAGGTGTAGACCGCATTGGCATAGCGAGCCTGACCATCACGATGGCCAGCGCCGTGGTTCGACTCGTACATTCGCTCGGGTTGGTTAACCCAAGTGCGGGAACGCTCGGGGCCGGGTATGCCGTCAGTGTTGTAGTTTCGTCCCCAGAACACAAACGTCGAGCCGTCATCCAGTCCCGGTTCGATATAACGTCGTAAAGTTTCATCGCGGCGCAAATGGACCAGCGGCGGAGGTCCAGCGTACCCGGCCAAATACTCCGCCGTGCGAAAAGTGTCAAAAGCCGCACCGTCTTCTGGATGCAGTCCACACACGAGCCAACCATGTTGCTTTGCGGCCGAAGTCTCCGTCTTTGTTAACCGCTGCAGTTTTTCCTTGATTTCCGCGATCGAGAGTAAACGCTGGCCTTGTTCATCAAAAATGACCGTCGAGACATCGTGATCCAACAGCGCCCAACGTCCCAGCCCGTACGGACCGCCGGTGAGAAACACTTCGAACGAATTGTGGCCGGTAACGCCGACAACTCGTGCTCGGTTGTGTCCGAGAAGTTGCTCCATCTCAGCCGTCCACTGGGCGTGCGTCGTGCCACACAAGCCAAAGCCGTGAGCGAATAATCCGGTCCAATAATCTCGCGTGGCGGACTCTGTGTCGTTGCGAAAGCCATCGTTCCACAGGTCTTCGACGCCCTGCTCGCCGTGCCAGTAGTGAGTATTTCGCCACAGCCACGCCGCTATTACCCGCTGCTCGTCGCTGGTCGGCCGCATACCGACCACTCGTTCGTATAATGCGGCCTGCGTTTCGGCCAATCGTTCAAACGTCGAGCAGGCCAATTCACCCGGATACCAAGGATGGTCGGTCGCGACTTGTGGATCACCGACACCACCGAATACCTCAGCGACGAATGTGGTTGTGATGAAGACGACCGCGAAAATACGGCAAGCTATCCATCGGTCTTGGGTCATGGTGGATCATTCCTGGGGTTATTGCTTGGACTCGACATGTCCTCGTAAGCCGTGACGTCGTTGATGAATAGCGGCCAGTTGCAAGACAATGAGTTCGCCTCGTCATGACCGATGTTCGTCCAAACACAGCGTTACCTCACATAGTGTAGCGGCGGCGGAGAGGGATAACTGGATAGTCTCTTGGATCCGACGCGCAGAAAGCTAAAGAAGTATATAAATGCAATGGACACATTTTGATCTCCCGTCGTTCATTTGGTTTGTCGATCGTGAAGTTCACGTTAAAGCAGGACCGGCCCTTGTCTTGTGGCGAGTCTTGTGCTCCGGTGGAATCTGGGCGAACGCGGCCATGGTTCCCCAAGCAGCAACTCGACCCGGTCATGAACTCAATGCCACCTTCGGATAATCCTCAACGACGAATAAGCCAGTTGTCGGTGCATGGCCGAGTTCGGTCCGATGAGGCCACCGGCCAGTTGATCGACCAGCTGGTGCGACTGCGGCGCAGGATGGATCAAGTTGAGCACACGCATGCAAATCGCCTAGCTTGCGTGATTGAGGATCGCAGGGCAAGCGCGAAGAACCTGTTGCAGTATCTGACGCTTCGACAACAAGACTTGAGATCGCTTCAGGAGGCGCTTTCTAACCGTGGCCTCTCGTCTTTGGGGCGTTGTGAAGCAAACGTGTACGCCACGTTGACGGCAGTCATTGAGATTCTCTGTGGACTCGTGGGGCACGAGCAACCGGAGAAACACGAGCTCGCCGAAATTGATTTCGACCAAAGCCGTCAGCTTATCGACAGATCGACGTCGGCAATGTTTGGGCCTCGGCCAGCCGTGGGTGGAGCACATATTATGGTGACCATGCCTAGCGAAGCCGCCGATGACCTCGGTCTGGTGTGTGACCTGGTCGCACAGGGGATGGATTGCATGCGTGTCAATTGTGCACACGACGATGCGTCTGTCTGGAAACGAATGGTCGACAACTTGCATCGAGCCAGTCATGAGCATAAGCGACATTGCAAAATCTTAATGGACCTCGGCGGACCCAAACTTAGAACTGGCGCAATCGAAGCTGGCCCCAAGGTTCTGAAGTGGCGTCCAAGACGCGACGCATTTGGGCGAGTGATTGCTCCGGCGAGGATTTGGTTTCGCGAGGAAGGCTCCGCCGCGGTGTCTCCACTTCCCGTCGACGCAACAATTCCCGTGATCGCTGAGTGGTTCCCCGTCGTTCAGCCCGGCGATGAGATTAGATATTCTGACGCACGCGGACGTTCCAGGCGTGTGCGAATCGTTCACCGCAGACCGGAGGGATTTTTGGGCGAGGCGGATCGCACAAGCTACATCATCTCCGACACGCAATTGAAGCTGCACTCGTCGAAACAGAAGGCACGTTACAAGCCAGGGTACCCCGGAACGTTGCCTTCGATTGAACAGTACCTAGTGCTGCGTCGCGGTGATCGACTGTTACTGGGGAATGATTTCATGGTCGGCTCGCCAGCGAAGCACGATGAGCATGGCCAAGTTGTTCGCCCGGCAACGATCGGCTGCACGCTTTCGTCGGTGTTCCGTCACGTCAAAGTTGGGGAACGGGTGCTGTTTGACGATGGCAAGGTCGCAGCCTGTATCCAGATCCTCCATGAAAATCACGTTGAACTGGAAATCACCAATGCGAGCCTCAGTGGAACGAAACTTCGAGCTGATAAGGGAATCAATCTGCCGGACTCAAAGCTGCAGCTTGGTGCTCTGACGGATAAGGACATCGAGGATCTCGCGATCGTCGTGCAACACGCTGACATGGTCGGCTACTCTTTCGTGCGTAGCGCAGAGGATGTCGAGCGCCTGCAAAGCGAACTTGCGAGACTCGGACGCCCGGAAATGCCGATAGTGCTTAAAATCGAAAACCGCCAGGCATTTGAACATCTCCCATCGCTCTTGCTGGCCGCAATGCAAAGTCCTGCTAGCGCCGTGATGATCGCACGTGGTGATCTTGCCGTGGAACTCGGATGGCAGCGGTTGGCGGAGGTGCAGGAAGAGATCTTGTGGATGTGTGAGGCTGCGCACATGCCGGTCATCTGGGCGACCCAGGTTTTGGAAAGTTTGGCAAAATCCGGGATCCCTTCGCGTGCCGAGATCACCGACGCCGCGATGAGCGTGCGTGCCGAATGCGTGATGCTCAACAAGGGCCCGTACATACTTGAAGCCATGCGTGTGCTAAGCGACATTTTGCGCCGAATGCGTGATCATCAAATCAAGAAACGCCCGCTGCTAAGAAGGCTACACTTGGCTGATGATTTGATCTCCGACGAAGAAAAAGGTTCCGGAGCTGTGCTGCTTGACTAGACATCACGCCCAACTTACTTTTCAACGGACGCTCGTAACAACTGTAGCAATGAGTGTACTAATTCGCCAACAGATCCGATGCCCGTTCGATCGTGGGGGTGAGAAGTCTGTCCAGTCAATGGTTTTTCTCGCCAGGGTTGCTACTTGTTATCGGAAACGACGGGTAATTATTGTGCCTTGAACACCGTACCTGTCGGACCAAAGGCGTGGCGGACATCGCCACGTGATTCTGCCGACCAAGAAGCCCATACAATCGCTGGAGCCTCTGATACGCTTCTTCTGCGCCGCGGACATCGAAGAATTCACGCTCTTTGGCCAGCATGATGGTTGCCTTCGGAACCACAGCCGCCAGGGACTCAGCGTGATCGAGTCCCAGAGCGAGCGCCTTTGGTGGGCATTGTTCGGTGTCGGCGGGAAGTTCGTTTTCCAAGTTGCGACGAAATGTTGTGACGAAACAACTCGGTGCTGCCATCGTCCACCGCGACTCGACTCCGGCCACCTAAGTCGTCATCGTTCCACCGCCGGAGTTGCCTGTGACACCAATGTGCCCAGGGTCGACTTCCTCACGAGTCAGCAGGTAATCCAGTGCTCGCACTCCGTCCCAGACTCGCCAGGCACCGAAAAAAACGCCGACTAGAAACTGCTGGTTCCCAGCATCCAAGTGTTCGTGAACCGGGCCTTTGAGACGAGGCTTGAGCTCATCGTGAACGTAATGATACCGCTCACCCTGACCGATGGGTTCGTAAACTAAACAGACATATCCCTGACGCGCACGCCTCTGTGCAAACGATTGATACGCTTCAGACGCCTCGCCGTTGCCGGAATGCCCGCGCGTTCCAAAACCACCTGGAACCGGCCAATCGCGTCACTTGAGAATGTAAACGTTCGCAGTCACCGGGAAACCGGGACAACTCGTGAAAACCAGTTTCTCGACCTTGTAGTCATCTCGCTCGACAATACCGGTGATACGAGAATTGAGCGGCGTACGTTCCGGCTCTGGTCCAAAACATTCGCGGATCTTCGCTCGCACGGTTTCCACATTTTCGACAAAGAACTCGTGCACCAGCCGAGGAAAGCAATTCAGCTGCGAAATGGGTTCCGCAGAGAATGCATCGCTGGATAACAAATTGATCAACCGCACCCTCATCGGTAACGCCATTGCATGGAGCAACCGACGTCGAGACAGCTCCGTTTGAGGGAGAGACAAAAACTGATTTGATTGTCATCGCTGCGGTCATCACTCATCGATCGTCTTTCGTTCTAATGCTTCAGAAACGGGTGAGACTTAGTCGCCTTATTCCGGTTGTAAGTGCATGACGCACGCGAAGTTGATCGACTACAATATCGCCATCGCTCTTCCCTTGTGTCTCACCTTCGTGGAAAACCATGTCATGCCGCTCCGTTTCTGTTCGCTTCTGGCTTCGCTTGTTTTGTTTTGTTTCGTTACTGCTCGAGTCACTGCACAGGATACCGCAACGGTCTCGGACGCTGTCACTCCGTCGCCTCGTGCTGGTAACTGGATGAACCGTCATGAATCAATGAATGAACGTGTAAAGCAAGGCAACGTCGATTTGATATTCGTCGGTGACTCGATCACCCAAGGTTGGGAAGGTAACGGCAAGAACGTTTGGAATGAGTTCTACGGCGAACGGAATGCCGTGAATCTGGGTATCGGTGGCGATCGGACTCAGCATGTGATGTGGCGACTGGACAATGGCAATCTCGAAGGTATCGCGCCAAAGGTCGCGGTCATCATGATTGGCACGAACAACTCGGGAAGCAATTCGCCCGAGGAGATTGCCGAGGGCATGACGGCGATTGTGCGCCAGATTCGTGAGAAGACGCCTGAGACGAAGATACTGTTGCTGGCGACGTTTCCTCGGGGTGCGGACTCGTCGGATGCGAAACGGCAAGTGAACCAGAAGAGCAACGACATTGTCGAGAAACTGGCTGACAACGAACATGTGTTCTATCTCGATATCAGCGACAAGTTTCTCAGCGACGATGGTTCGCTGTCAAAAGAGATCATGCCTGACTTGTTGCACTTAAATGAACAAGGCTACACGATTTGGGCGGAGTCGATCGAGCCGACACTCGCGAAACTGATAGGCGAGTGAGATAGCTCGGGCGAGTGATGTCATCGGCTAGAACGGCCTAATCAATCTCGGTCATGGTACGAAATCCGTGACAAGGTCGGGAGGAAAACGCCAACATCGTCTGCCGGGTGATCGAGATCTGTTCATTCCAGTCGTTGCGACGGCATCCGATACGGAAGCATGCAGTGTCGTGTGCATGGTTCGTTAGCCGTCGATGCTGCACATGGACGCTATTGCAATGTTGCCTGACGAGGCAATACTTGGCGAGTAAGCCCGGTGACTTGGTTGAGTTGCACGCCCCTGTGACTTCTGAGCCATCGGGCATTCGTCTCACTCAGTGCTCGTCGTAAAATGCGTGAAAGTGCGTGGCACGTAATTAAGTCTGTGATCCCTTCGCTAAAAAGTAGAGCGACGTCACCACGTACAAGCATTTGGTACCTCACCCATCCCTTTCGGCCATTCTAATCATCGTTCGTATCAAGCACAGTGTTCGCTGACCACACGTGTCCGCAGCATGCACCATGATTCACTTAACATCGATTCACAGGAGGATTCGTGATGCAGATTTCAATTGCGTGAGTGGACCCTCTAGAAAGTCAAATTTGTCTTCATCTGCCAACCACCTGTCAGCGGAGACGAATTCGTGCTCCTAGCAGCGTGTTGATTTAAGCGAACCGAGTCAGTTTGAATCTGAGTTAGTTCGGCGCGAGCGAAAATTCGCGGTTGGACTTCAAGGAATCATTTGGTCGGCAAGTGAAGTCATTGAAGTCTATCAGAAGGCCTTGCCAGAGGCCGTAGAAGCCCCAAAACGCCACCACGGCGCGTGCCGCCAGTAGTGCAGCGTATCTCGGCTTACCCGCACCGATCAACAGACGCATGATCCGCCCCAAGTTAAGCGCCATCGCCGCACTCATGTAGCGTTTGCAAACGTCTTCGATGCCGCGATGCCAAGTTCGCCGCGCACCGCCCGTGTCACAAAGATGCGCGAATGTACGCTCGACTCGTTCGCTACGCAGTCGCTGTAAATGACATCCCCGAGTTCCCTGAGTGTTACGTCGATTGCGGCGGTAGGACGCTTCACGACCAGCGGGTTAGTCCGTCCAAGTGCGATTCGATGATCGGTGTGGCTCGGGAATTTAGGTTCGCATTTGCG
>JBBSJZ010000149.1:0-11444 GCA_038256795.1 Pirellulales bacterium
CCTCATCGCTGGCCCTCGTCAGTATCATCACGAAGTCAACCGATGATTAGCAGCGGCGGGAATGAGGACGGCGAGAGACACCTCACGACTGGGTGATCGTATCGCGGCCGATCCAGGGGCGGAGCACTTTGGGAACGTTGATGCTGCCGTCGGCACGTTGGTGGTTTTCGATGACGGCGATCATCGCGCGGCCAGTGGCGATTGCCGTGCCGTTGAGTGTGTGGACGAACTCAGTGCCCTTCACGGTGGGACGACGGAAGCGAATGTTGAGTCGTCGAGCCTGGTAATCGGTGCAGTTGCTCGTACTGGTGACTTCGCCCCACTCGCCCGCTTGACCGCGTCCGGGCATCCAGGCTTCGAGATCGTACTTGCGATAGGCGGGACCGCCGAGATCACCACTCGCCGTATCGATGACACGGTAGGGGACTTCGAGTTGGTCAAAAATTTCGCATTCGAGTGATCGCATTTCTTCGTGAAGTGAGTCGCTTTGGTCCGGTGTGCTGAACGCAAACATTTCGACTTTGGTGAATTGATGGACTCGATAGAGCCCTTTGGAGGCGCGGCCGGCGGCACCGGCTTCGGTGCGAAAGCAATGGCTCAAACCGCACAACCGAATGGGAAGTTTCTCCAAGTCGATGGTTTGCTCCGCCATCATCCCACCGAGCGGAATCTCGGCAGTCGCGACGAGGTTCAACTCGGTATTCTCGATGCTATAGATTTGCGTCTCCGGCCCGCGGGGATTGAAACCCGTCCCGTGCAGGATACTGGTGAGCGCGAGGTCAGGGGTCGAGACCGGCGTGAAGCCGCGGTCGGCCAAGAAGCTGACCGCGAATTGCTGTAAGGCAAGATCCATCCGCACGGCTGCGTTCTTGAGGAAGTAGAAACCGGCGCCGGCGACGCGTGCTCCGGCCTCGAAGTCAAACAAATCATGCAGCTCGCCGATTTGAAGGTGATCGCGAGCGGCGAAGTCGAAGGGGGTGACCGGCGTTTTGCCGCGACCGACCTCAACCGCGTCGTCCTCGCCACCCTCGGGTGCATCGGGGTGCGTCAGGTTTGGGATCGTGGTGAGGATCTCCGCGATCGAGGCCTCGAGTTGTTGCTCCTGTTGACCGGCAGCATCTTTCTTGTCACGCAGCTCGCGGCCTTGAGCGATGATCGCTTCGCGGGCGGTCGCGTCCTTCGCTCCGCCAATGCTTTTACTCACCTCGTTCGCCTGGCGGTTGAATTCTTGGGCCAACTGTGACACTTGCAACCGCTCTTGTTCGAGCTTGACCAGTGCGTCGATGTCACAGGCGACGCCACGGCGGCGACAATTCTCGCGGACAATTTCAGGATTTTGGAGGATGTATTTTCGATCGAGCATGATTCAGGGGGGAGTCGACGGTTGGAAGATTTTGTTGACGCATTTTCAACGCGGGAATTTAGAGTTTGCCGATCGTTTTCCAGAGCATGGTGGAGGCTTGGATGCCGCGGTGGTAATCATCGAGGCGGAATTTTTCGTCGGGGCTGTGGGCGTTATCGTCGGCAAGGCCCCAGCCGAGCAAGAGGCAATCGCAACCAAGCGTTTGTTGGAATTGAGTAACGATCGGGATCGAGCCTCCTTCGCGGATCAACACCGGCTCACGACCGAACGCTGACGCGATCGCATCGCGAGCGGCCTGCATGAAACGGCTGTCGCGGTCGGCGAGGAAGGCGTCGGCGCCATGGCCGATGCTGAGCGTCCACGTGATACCGACCGGCGCATGCCGCTCGAAGTGCTCACGCAACCCGGCTGCGATTTTTTCGGGGGCTTGATCGGGCACGAGTCGACAACTGAATTTGGCGAGGGCTGACGAGGGGATGATGGTCTTCACGCCGTCGCCTTGGTGTCCACACACGAGCCCGTTGATATTGACGGTCGGTCGCGCCCAGCGACGTTCGTCGGTGGTGAACCCCGTTTCGCCAAAGGTGGCACAAACACCCGTTTCAGCAGCGAAACTGGCGTCGTCCTGCGGCAGCTTCTGCCAAGCATCGCGTTCGTCCGCGGCGAGCGATTGGACGTCGTCATAAAAGCCGGGAATCTGAATACGTCCGCTCGAGTCGACGAGTGACGACATCATCCGGGCCAGCGCGATGCCGGGGTTCATCACCGCGCCGCCGAACGAACCACTATGCAGATCTCGATTCGGGCCCGTGACTTCGAGTTCAAAGGTGATGATGCCGCGAAGTCCGTACGTGATCGCCGGCACGCCATCGGCATACTGGCTGCTATCACTGATGACGACACAATCGCAAGCGAGTCGATCACGCAGACTCTCCAAACGAGCTTCCAGGTTTTGGCTGCCGACTTCCTCTTCGCCTTCGACGAGAAACTTAACCTGAAGCGGAAGTGTCTCGCCGCGGGCCAGCAAATCGCAAACACTTTGAATGTGAGTCAGGACCTGGCCCTTGTCGTCCGTCGCGCCGCGGGCATAGAGGTTGCCGTCGCGAATCGTCGGCTCGAACGGCGGCGAGGTCCATTTGGCAAGCGGCTCAGGCGGCTGGACATCGTAGTGACCATACACCAGCACGACGGGAGCTCCGGGGACGGGCGGCGTTTGAGCGACCACGAGCGGGAAGCCATCCGTCGGAATCAATTCCGTTTCCAGGCCCGCGGCATTGAACTTTTTCAGCACCCAATCGGCCGCGGCGTGTACATCCGGGGCATGTCGCGGATCACTGCTCACGCTCGGGATTCGCAACCACTCGATCAATTCATTGACGTGACGTTGGGCCGGGGTGTCGCGCGCGGGTGTGGCTGTCATGGTGCGGTCGAAACGATTGAGGAAGGGAGGCAAAAGGGGGCTAAATTGACGGCAAAAAACGGCTCAGAAGACGGCAAATGATCGGTAAAATCCGTCCAAAAGGTCTCCCAGCGGGCGGCGCCTGGCGCTACAATATACCGCCAGTGATGGCTGCGCTAACGACGGGTAATCACACCCGGCCCCGTTCGCGGCGCACCAGTCATTGATCTGAGGGACCTTGCGTGGATGGATCGTCCCCCCAACCAATTTTTTCTGCCCCCCAATAGTTTTGAAGAAAGAAGGAGCGCGGCAATCGATGGCTGATCATCAATCCGCTGTGATGGAACCGGAAACCGCTACCCCGGAATTGAAACGAGCGCCCCAGCAAAAGCAGAAGCCCAAGCTGCAACCCCGATACCATGTCATCCTCTGGGATGACACCGATCACAGTTACGACTACGTGATCACGATGATGAAGGCGGTGTTCCGTCACCCGATCGAAAAGGGCTACCAAATCGCCAAGGAAGTCGATTCATCGGGCCGCGCGATCTGTTTGACGACCACGCTCGAGCACGCAGAACTGAAACGCGAGCAAATCCATTCGTACGGCAAGGACGAACACATCACTCGCGGCAAAGGCAGCATGTCGGCAACGATCGAACCGGTTCCCGGAAACTGAGTGCGACTACGAACCGGACTCACGCATCTTGGCCCGTGCTCGACTGAGTAGCGGGCCAATGCTGTTTTCATTGATCCCCACCGCCAGACTGATTTCTTCGTAAGTTTTACCTTCCAAGTGGAACATGCGGATCACATTGGCTTCGTGCGGATCCAACCGCAGCATCAATTGCTGAACTTCCTGTTCGTTGTGAATCCGAGTGTGGTCACCGTCGACGGCAACAAGATGAGTGTCGCCGTTTCGCAGGCGATGGTGGCCGTTGCGTTGTTGACGGGTCAACCGCCGCACCACGACTCGACGGGCGACGACCGTCAAGTACGTCGCCAACGAGCAATTGCGTCGGAATCGTCGCAGCGTTGCCAAGTCGTTCTGCAGGATCGCTAGAAACACGTCCGCCACCAGATCGTCACGCGTCGAAGCATCGATCGACATACCACGCGACTCCGCGGTGTGGTTGGCGACGTGAACGACCAACCCCAGGAAACGATCGGCAAAATCTTGCCAAGCGCGTGGTGAACCGTCCAGGCACCGCTGTAACAGTTGGCGATCGACCTCGGAGAGACTCACTGGGGATTTACCATCGATGCTGGATAAGCGAAAAAGCGCGATCCGTCTTAAAAAAACCAGTTGGCAACGTTCGTCAACACGTTCAATGACCATCAATCCATGCGGACCTTCAAGTCGGCCTTACCTTGCATAGTAGGTGCAGCAACGGCAAGCTGCAAGCTTTTGAACGTTTTGCGATCCATTTCACCCCCAAGGGCAGGGGGATGAATCGTTCCCTACCCCAGGATTGTATTGAAAAACGGTTGGGTGTGACACGGAATACGACCTAGGTTTCGGTAAGCCCCCGCGTTTCGATTCCGCCCGCTTGGTAGAACCCGTATGACCGATGCAACCGCCTTCAATGCCGGTAACGCCACGTTCTCAAACGTCGCGTCCGCGTTGAACACCCCTTCCCCAGTACCCGCCTCGGTCGCTCCCGGGGTTACGGGTGTGGTTCCCGAAGTTGACTCGTCCGTTGGGAAAGTGGACCGGGTGAGCCAGCTCCTGGGTGGGCTGCGTGAGATCGCCGTGGAGCAACAACCGCTCGACCAGGAAAATAGCTTCAAGTACGAAAACCGACTCGCAGTTGTGCGTCTTGGAATGGCGACATCCTTATTTTTTGCACTTCGCGCCAAGCACGCCCCAACAGCCTCGCATAGCCTTCGTGTGGCGCTCGCTTGCTCCGCGTGGGCAGAACGTCTCGGGCTCAGCTCGCTCGAACGTGATCGTATCGAAGTCGCCGCACTACTTCACGACGTCGGCAAGATCGGCGTCCCGGACCGTATCCTCCGCAAGCCCGGCAAACTGACCGTCGAAGAACAACTCGTCATGGATAGCTGCGCCGAAGCGGGCTGTGACATCGTCCGCGGCTGTTCCTCGGATAACGAGCTTTTGGATATCATTTGCTACTCGGGTATTTGGTACAACAGCCGCCGATTTGGCGATTCGATTCGCGGCGAGGCGATTCCCCTCGGCGCTCGACTGCTGGCGATCGCCAACGCCTACGACTCGATGACGACCGAACACGTTTATCGCCGTGCCCTGAGCCGCGATCTCGCTGTTGAGCAATTACTCGACGGCGGCGGAACCCAGTTCGATCCGGAACTCGCGCACGACTACAGCCGCTTTATCGTCCAGAATCCAGAAATGCAGCAAGCGATGGTTCTCAATCGCTGGCTCCAGCAGTTGAGTCCCGAATCTTCTACCGAATTCTGGACCTCAACGGCCAAGCCGGAATCACGCGAGTCCGGCTGCGCATCGAACACGGACCGTCGACGTGCCGAACGTCGCTCGGGCGATAGCATTTTTTATCGCCAAATGCTTTCACAAATGCATGACGGAATCGCGTTCACGGACAGCCAAGCGACCATCATGCACTGGAACACCGCACTCGAGCAAATCACGAAAATCACCAGCGAAGGTGTGATCGGAAAGACATGGAATTGTTCCAGTCTCAAAATGTTTAGCAATGATGCGGGTCACGCATCGTCGGACTGTCCCGTGCAAGCTTGCTTGCGAACCCAGTCACCGCAATTGCGAACGATGACGGTCAAGGCCGATGGCGGTCGCTCGGCGCCGATCCAAATTCGCGTTTCTCCCGTTGTTGGCGACGTCCCGGGCACAGTCGGCACCATCATCTTCGTCCGTGACTTGTCGGACCAAACCAGCATGCAGCAGCGACTCGAAACGCTGCACCTGCAAGTCACTCGCGACGCGCTCACGGGAATCGCCAACCGCGCCGAATTCGATCGCCGCATCACCGAGTTGACGGAGACGGCAGCGAGCGGTGGTTCGACCTTTAGTTTAATCATTTGCGATATCGACCACTTCAAACGAGTCAACGACGTCCACGGCCACCCCGCCGGTGACGAGGCCCTCGTCAAGTTCGCGAGCGTGCTCTCGGGCTTCAGTCGCGATGAAGACTTGGTCGCTCGCTACGGCGGCGAGGAATTCGTATTCCTCGCGGTGGGGTGCGACAACGCCACTTCCGCCAAACGGGCCGAGGCGATTCGCGCTGAACTCGGAAAGACACCGCTGCCAAGTCTCGGCAATGCCTCGGTGACCGCAAGTTTCGGCGTTACCCAGTACCAAGCGGGTGATAGTGCCGAGACGATTTTGGCACGAGCCGACCGAGCCCTGTTGCGTGCCAAGGACAACGGTCGCAACCGCGTCGTGCGTCTGGGTGCGGGCAGCCAAACGGCGGGCGAAGCGACTGCGAAACGCAGCTGGTTGAGCTGGTTCGATTCCAGCGATCGACGTCCCGATCGCGAAGTCGATATCCTCACCCCAGTCCCCATGGACCTGGCGATCGAAAAACTCAAGGGATTCATCGCCGATCATGAGGCCGAAATCCTCACCGTCGCTGAGAACCAAGTGTCCCTGCGCGTCAACGCCATTTGCACCATCGGCGGCCGCCGTCGCATCGATCAACAAATCGCACTCAACGCACTGCTGACGCTGAGCGAAGCGAAACCCGACCTCGAGAGTCGCAAACGCGGTGCTGGTCTCAACACCAAAATCCACGTCCAACTCAAACCCGTTCGCAATCGCGACCGTCGTAGCCGTGAACTTGCCGTGTGCAGCGACCAAGTGATCGCCAGCCTCCGCAGCTATTTAATGGGCGAGATCATTGAGGAAGGCGACGTGGAATGAACCGCCGGCTTGCGGGGACTGGCCGCATCGTTATCGTGAAGGGCAAAGTTTTGATGACCCTCACCACGTTCATAGCGGAGTACATCCCCGATGGCTTACACCCTGCCTAGCCTGCCTTACGCCACCGACGCCCTGGAACCGCACGTCGACGCGCGGACCATGGAAATTCACCACACCAAGCATCACCAGGCCTACATCACCAAGGTGAATGACGCGATCGCTGGAACTCCCCACGAGAGCAAGTCGATCGAAGCGCTCATTGCTGACTTGGCATCGGTCCCCGACGACAAACGCGGCGCCGTTCGCAACAACGGCGGCGGACACGCCAACCACTCGCTGTTCTGGACGGTGATGGGCCCCGGCAAAGGCGGTTCCCCCTCGGGCGATCTCGCCGCCGCCATCGATGCAGCCTTCGGTTCGCTGGAGACGATGAAGGAACAATTCAACAATGCCGCCGCCACGCGTTTCGGCAGCGGCTGGGCATGGCTGTACGTCGAAGGCGGTAAGCTCAAAGTTGGCAGCACCGCCAATCAGGACAGCCCCCTAATGGGTCAAGCCATTGCCGGCATCGCTGGCACGCCCATCCTCGGCTTGGATGTTTGGGAACACGCCTATTACCTCAACTACCAAAACCGCCGCCCCGACTACTGCACCGCGTTCTGGAATGTCGTCAACTGGGACGAAGTCGCGACGCGCTTCGCCGCCGCGAAGTAATCAAGTAAACGCGTCAGCCGTTCGCTGGCTCGTGGAGAATAACGCCAAGGCGTCGACGATCATCCGTCGACGCCTTGTTTGTTGATTGAAGCCTCGGGGCGACGTTGCCAAGAAAGGTAATTTGGATTGGCGAAGCCGATTCACCCGAAGCTCAAGTGATTACCGGAGTTTAGTTTCGCGTTGTTGAATGCTCGACAACATCTAAAAAAAAAGGCGTCGCCCGTTGGGGCGACGCCTCTCATCATGTTAGTCACGACTCGTGATTACTCACTCGCGGGTTGGAAAAGCGGTCCATCGCCGCTACCGAGTCCACCCTTGAGTTCGCCTTCGGCAGCCATGGCCACAGCAGACTCGGCGGCTTCCGCTTCCGCGGCGGCTCGCTCTTGGTCGGCATCCCAGCCCACGCGTTTGAGCGACAAGCCGATCTTGCGTTCGTCGGTGTCGACTCGCAACACCTTGACCTCGATCGGATCGCCGACCTTGACCACTTCTTCGGGGTCTTCGACTTTGTGCTCAGCCAACTCGCTGATGTGCAGCAAGCCTTCGAGGCCGTCTTCCAAGCCGATGAACACACCGAAATTGGTGATCTTGGTGACCGTACCGTTGACCAATTGGCCGGGTTGATACTTGTCGGGAATGTCGCCATCCCACGGATCGTTATCGAGTTGCTTGAGTCCGAGTGCAATGCGGCGACGTTGCTCGTCGACACTGAGCACCTTGCACTTGATCTCTTGGCCCTTCTCGAGCAATTCGCTCGGATGACCGATCTTGCGAGTCCACGACATGTCGCTCACGTGCAACAGTCCGTCGATGCCTTCCTCGAGCTCGATGAACGCACCGTAGTTGGTGAGGTTGCGAACCTTGCCGACGACATCGGTGCCTTCGGGGTAACGCTCGATGACCTCGTCCCACGGATTCTTCTGGGTTTGCTTCATCCCCAATGAAAGCTGCTGGCCTTCGGGGTCGACACCGAGAATCTTGACCTCGATCGCGTCGCCGATGTTGACCAATTCGCTGGGGTGATTGACCCGTTTGGTCCAACTCATCTCGGAGATGTGAACAAGACCTTCGATGCCCGGTTCGAGCTTCACGAACGCACCGTAGCTCATCACGTTGACGACTTCGCCGTTGTGAGTCGATTCGACCGGGTACTTGGTCTCGATGTTTTCCCACGGGTTGCGGTCCTTTTGCTTCAGACCCAAAGCAATCTTTTGCTTCTCGCGGTCGATGTGCAGAACCTTGACTTCGATTTCTTGGTCGATGGACACCATTTCGGTCGGGTGACCGATGCGTTCCCAAGCCATGTCCGTGATGTGCAGCAAACCATCGATGCCGCCGAGGTCCACGAACGCACCGAAGTCGGCAATGTTCTTGACGATGCCTTTGCGGATTTGGCCGACTTCGAGTTCCTTCATCAAGTACGCGCGATCTTCTTCGCGTTGACGTTCGATGAGCGAGCGGCGGCTGATGACGATGTTGCGGCGGGTGTCGTCGATCTTGAGCACTTCGGCTTGGATCACGCGACCGATGAAGTCGCCGATGTCGCCGGGACGTCGAATGTCGACTTGGCTACCCGGCAAGAACACATTGACGCCGATGTCGACGAGCAAGCCGCCCTTGATTTTGCGAATCACGGTACCGGTGACCACTTGGCCCTCGGCAACCGATTCCATCATCGCTTCCCACTCGATGATCTTCTCAGCCTTGCGCTTGCTCAGCGAGATCATGCCGTAGGGATCGTCGGCGGCACCGAGTTCGTCCTCCATCTCTTCGATGAGAACCTTGACCACGTCGCCGACTTTGGGTGGATCCTCGTCGGCGCCCCACTCCGAGAGCGAAACCGTGCCTTCGCTCTTGAACCCGACATCCATCAGGGCCCACTCGTCATTGATTTCGACGATGCGGCCGTCGACGATTTTGCCCTGAGCGTAGTCTTGCTGCTCGACTGCCAGAGCTTCGAGTAGCAAATCTTCGCCCGAGTCATCTGGCACTAGCAGCGCCAATTCGGCAAAAATGTCGTCGTCTTCGAGATGTCGGATGAGGTTACGGTTGACCATAAAGAGAATACCAAGAGGTTCCAGCCGCTGCCGAGGGACCGAGGGGGCAAGCGAGGGCTGAAAGGGGGGCTAAAGGAACGAAGTCGGTCGGCAAATCCGCACGCTGCAGATTCGGTTAAGCCCGGTAACCTAACAAAGCGGAAAAAACGTCACAACAGCTGTCCGAGGGGTTTGGTCGTAATTTACCGGTTTTGACTGATTGAAAACCCGGTTTCCTGGTCCCCAAAACCTGCGGGGCAGCCCCACTGCGCTGAGTTCCAGCAGGCGATCCGGGGTGGCTTTCCAGCCTCGCTACGGCTAAACCATGCGCACCACGCTTTAACCCGCTCAAAGTTTCTCCGCTCGTAGCCCGTACACACAATGACCAGCCCGCTGCCCATTCGTGTCGCCGTCGGCGGCGATCATGCCGGATTCCCGCTCAAACGCGTGGTCGTGGAGAAGTACGGGGTCATCGTGACGTCGCTGATCGATTGTGGATGTCACGACGAATCCAGCTCCGATTACCCTGATTTCGCTGCCGCAGTCGCTCGCCAAATCGTCTCAGGCAAAGCCGACAAAGGCATTCTGGTTTGCGGTAGCGGTGTCGGCGTCAGCGTCGCAGCAAATAAGATCGCTGGGATTCGAGCCTCGCTCTGTCACGATACGTACTCCGCGCACCAGGGCGTTGAACACGACGACATGAACGTGCTCTGCATCGGCGCTCGCGTGATCGGCCCCGAGTTGGCCTTCGAGATCATCGCCTCGTTTCTGCGGGCCAAGTACGAGCCTCAAGAACGGCATCAACGACGCTTGGACAAAGTCCTGCGACTCGAACGTGACGGGCTCGACGGATACCCCAAAATTTAAGGTGGGTGAATCTTTCAAGCGATGTCTGAACCGGCCGCAACTGCGTTTCACGCGCGCATTGCGACTGGCATCAGAACGCTGTCGGCGCTGAGCAATCGCAAACCACTGCAGCGATTCAGGTAGAATTGACGTGGCTCCTCGCGGCACAAGCACAGCGCCAGAACACGCTCCGATCCGACGAATCGGATCGGACTAATCGTCCGACGGGTCACGGCGCCCTTGCTATCGGAGTACTCCATTTCCACGACGAGCTCGTCGGGGTTCGCCATCGCCCGGCGAAGTAAACGCGTGATCTCCAGCGACGATTGAGCGACCGGTGCGGCGGCCGTGAGCAGGGTTGTGTTCATGACTTCATGATCGTCCAACCCTTTGACAAGTCTGGTCATTTCCTCAAGAAAATTTCCGAATTTACCGGACCCCGTTCCGTGTGCCAGGCTCGGAAACGGGTGAAGTTAAATCGCCAGTGGCTAGCGTCAAAGACGCCTCGTCGAGGTTACTGCGAAACTTCGGCCAACGTTTCGGGCCAGTCGCCTGAGAGTGTGAGGTTGCGGATGTTGCCGGTTCGATCTTGCTCCGTCAGCAATCCCGGTTTTTTCAGCTCGCCCGTGTCGATTTCGCAAACGTCGCGGCCATTGATCGCGACCCGCACGCCTGTGTCCGTGCCAACCAACGACACTCGGTTCCAATCGTTGGCTTTCAGCTCGTACTTCCCGTCGCCGATCGGTCGATCCGGCTTCTTGCCGTTGAGCGCATTCGCTTGATGAGTCTCCTGGGAACCGGTGGCTTTTAACCAACGCAGCTTCACTCCGTCCTTGCGAATTAAGATCGCCGTGCGTCCGATCGTCGGATGAATTTCGGCTTTGTCAGGTTCGTAGAGGTATTCGTACTGGATCGTTTCGCCAGTGCACAACGGCCGCGCGTATTGAAGGTGCTTCATCCAATTGAACGTTCCAAATGCGGCACGCCCGCCGGTCCGCAAATGGCCCTCGTCATCGGCGTACCAAGTCGCGTTCTCGGCGAGCGAGCTCATCGATTTGTCGTAGTCCGTTTTCGTCTTCTCAGCGTCATCGTTTTCGGCCAACGGCAGCGACACCGGCGGCAACACGCCTGAATACAGCGGCACAAACCAGCCACGCAGTTCACGATCAATCAGGTTGACTTGCCGCGGAATCACGGCGTCGCCACTCA
>JBBSJZ010000150.1:0-11290 GCA_038256795.1 Pirellulales bacterium
GGACAACAAACTCGGATCTTTGGAGCCGATCGCCGGTCTCGCCAAGATTTGGTCACTCGACATTTCCGGAAACGGCATCAAGGATCTCGCGGCCGTTTCCAAACTGGGCTGGCTCACCACGCTCGACATCAAGAATAATGAAATCACCTCGCTCGCGCCGCTCGCGGGCCTGAACCAATTGGACATGATCATCATGTCCAAGAATCACGTCAGTGACCTCAGCGCACTGGTTGAGATGTGTGAGAAGGACGCCGCGGGGGACCGCCGCTTTGCTCCCTACCTTGAAGTTTACCTCGCCGAAAATCCGCTCGACGATGAGCTGAAGATGGAGCAGCTCGCGAAGCTCAAATCCTGTGGCGTGCGCGTGTTCGAGGAGTAGCTGGTCGGGCCGGCGCTAAGCTTGTTACACTGCTGGCGAGTCCTCTCCGTTGTCCTCTCCATCACCGCGATTCCCCTCATGCGTCATCTGGCTCTGCACTGGCAAATTCTCATCGGCATGGTCGCGGGAACGTTGTTGGGGATCGGCTTGAACGTGTTCGCGGGAACACGTCAAGTATCGGTGGCTGAGGGGCTTCCCCAAGGAATTGTGTCAGCCAGCATCGTTGATACTTCGGCGCGAACGGAGATTCGTTACACGCGTGCGGGCGAACCCGAGGTGCTGTGGGTGATCGATCCACTGACGCGTGCGCTCGGTGAGGCGAAGTCGGTGGAGGCGTTGGCTCAACTCGATGCGACCGCCCACCAAATTTACCAGGAGCACGGCGTCAGTTTGGCCAAGCGAGCCGGGTTGTGGTGCAAGCGATTGGGCGGCTTGTTCTTGCGAATGTTGCAAATGGTCGCGGTGCCGTTGATCGTCACGTCCTTGACGAGCGGCATCTTGGGGCTCGGCGGCGGCGAGGGTGTCGGACGCATGTTTCGCCGCACGCTGTCGTACTACTTGGTGACAAGTATGCTCGCGATTTGCACGGGTTTGTTGATGGTGAACCTGGTTCGACCGGGGCTCGGTGGGGCCGCGGCCGGTGCGGGTGCGGCAGCCGATGAGACGCGCGCGGCGTCGCTCGGCGATGTGCTATTCGCTCAGCTCGAAGCCTTGATTCCGAGCAATCCGCTCGGCGCCCTCGTCGCCCCCGATTTTCTCTCGATCATTGCTTTCACGATCGCGTTTTCCCTGTTCACCATTCGCGTCGGTGGCAAGGTATTGGAGTCCGTCCGCACGGCGGCCCAGGTCGGCTTCGACGTGATGATGGCGATGACAACGGCGATCATTCACTTGGCTCCGATCGGTGTGTTTTTCTTGATCGCTTATGTCACCGCGACGCAAGGCGCGAGCGTCTTTCAAGCACTCGCCTGGTACGTCCTCGCGGTCGCGCTGGCGCTCGGCATTCACGCCTGCATCACCTTGCCGTTGATCGTCAAGTTCGTTGCCAAACGAAGTCCGGTCGAATTCGCGAGGGCAATGTCCCCCGCCCTGTTGACAGCGTTCAGTAGCGCGAGCAGCAACGGCACGCTTCCACTCACGATGTCCAACGTCGAGAAACGTGGCGGCGTTAGTAACCGCACAGGTTCGTTCGTGTTGCCTCTGGGCGCGACCATCAACATGGACGGAACGGCGCTCTATGAAGCCGTCGCAGTGCTGTTCATTGCCCAGCTGCACCACAACGCGAACCTGCCGCTATCCCAACAAATCATCGTCGCGTTCACGGCGTTGCTGGCGAGCGTCGGTGCCGCCGGCATCCCGCACGCGGGATTGGTGATGATGGTGATCATCTTGCAAGCCGTGAACCTGCCGGTCGAATTGCAAGGCGTGATTCTGGCGGTCGACCGAGTGCTCGACATGGCTCGCACCTCCGTGAATGTGTGGAGCGATGCATGTGGCTGTGCCGTGGTCGAAACACTCGAAAATCGCGATGCGGAACTCGCATCGCTGTAATGGCGGCGGTGTCATGGAACGCTGGGCAACACCTCCCCAGTGCCAAACGCTACAGCAAGTTACTATCGAACACTTGGACCTTGGCCCAGCCCGATTTTTGCTCGGCGATGAATTCGAGGTGACGCGGTGCGGTTTGGTACACGTCGTGCGTGGCTCGGTCCGCAAAAATCACGTGCAGCGAGACGTCGTAGTCACCGTTGACGGGGCGATCGAGTTCGGGCTCGCGAACGCCTACCGAAAAATCCACCACGCCATCGTGGCCGTCGAGATACTTGTTGCAAGCATCGAGAAGCGCTTGCTTGGCGGAGTCACTGCGATCGTGCAGCGTGAAGAAAACGTGATGCGCGAGCCTGGCCATGGACGTGTATTCTGGGTGGGGGTTCTAAAACGAAAACGGGTTAGCCATCCGATGCGGCCGACCAGTCACATGCTAAGGGGATGGCGTTTCGCTGACCACCGGCTATCTCGCCCTGGACCGCTTCGCCGTTTCAGGCCGAAGAGGACCCTGCCAGTCAAAAGCGAGCTGAAGATTCCCTAGCGCCGCAGCGAACCTCAGCCCGCGCCCGGCTTGGGTCGTTTGTCACCACGTCGGCTAATGCCCGCTCGATCCATCAGCGAGTGTTTGTGCAGTTCGTCCAGGTAGTCATCATCAGCGGGTGGAGGCCCATACGCGCCCAGCGCCGTGGGATCGTATTCGACGATGTACTCGTGCTTGCCAAACGCAATTTTGCATTTCGGGTCGAGTCGCTTGCGGACGATCGTGCGGCCATCGACTTTGGTGCCATTTCGGCTGCTAAGGTCGCGCGCGAACCAATAGCCTTCTTCAATGGCCAAGCGACAATGATTGCTCGAAACGTTGGGGAATTTCAATTGGATGTCACAATCGCCTTGGCGACCGACCAAGAGCCGTTCTTTGACCAGCGGGATTGGGTCGCCCCCGCCGAGTGGAATCAATTGACCATATTTGCCCGCGAATAGTTGCGGACTGCCGTCTTCCAAGGGTTCCATGAGCATCATTCTGGGTTAAGAAGGTGTCTTGCTATGAGGGCGACATCGCCGAACGTCGGTCCCATAGTATCAAGCGGCAATTTCGTTACGTTAAAATCACCGCGAACAACTTTCCCCCATTTTGACTGCTCTACCTCCGTTGGCAACTCCGCAATCGCTTTCGAACCCTAACTTCCACGATTCTCTCGCGTGGCAGCAGGATGGATTGGTACTGAACGCGTTCGGCGCGGCACTTCGCCGCCGTTTCGGGGGACGTGTTCAACGCGTCAGTATCGATGCGGGGTTCACGTGTCCCAATGTCGATGGCACGGTGACCCGGGGCGGATGCAACTTTTGCGACAATCGGTCGTTCAGTCCCTCGCGTCGAGTTCGCTTGAAGCGCGTCAGCGACCAATTGAGCGGCGGTATCGAATCGGTCCGTCGCCGCTACGCTCGGGTTTCCGGCTTCATCGCTTATTTCCAACCCGCGACGAATACCTACGCGCCGGTCGACCAACTCGAAGAGATCTACGAGTTAGCGTTATCGATTCGGGACGACATCGTGGGTCTGGCCATCGGGACTCGCCCCGATTGTGTGCCCGAGTCCGTATTGCAATTGCTGGAACGACTCGCACGCGATCATTACGTGTCACTCGAGTTTGGGATGCAAACGATGCACGACGCGAGTTTGGCGTGGATGAATCGAGGTCACATTCACGCCGACATGGTCAATGCGATCGACCGCAGCCGGGGTCGCGGGTTTGAGTGCTGTGCCCACATCATTCTTGGCATTCCCGGCGAGACCCATGCGATGATGTTGGCGTCCGCGGTCGAGGTCGCACGGCTGGGGTTTGACGCCGTGAAATTGCACAATTTGTACGCGGTTCGAGGCACGCCGCTGGGCGAGGAGGTGCTCAGCGGAAAAGTTCAAATGCTGGCGCGCGAGGACTACATTCGCATCGTGGTCGATTTCCTGGAACGGATATCGCCGACGACCATCGTCGAGCGTGTGAGTGGTGACGCGCCTCCGGATTACCTGATCGAACCGACATGGTGCTTAGAAAAGTCGGCGCTGCGAAAATCGATCGAAGACGAGTTCGCGAAGCGTGGGACGCGCCAGGGCAGCCGCTACGTCGCCCCGGAGATTCCGGTCCAGTCGCGAGATCGTCCCGCCGATTTGACGCCCGCGACGATCCGCGACCAAATCGAACGACGCGGCCGTTTGCCAGTTTTGAAGATGAACGACTAGGCCTCGTCAGGGGCGATTCGCTTGGTTACAACCTCGCCCAGGTTTTTTCCCCACCGGAAAGTTGATGAGATGGCGCGCACCGCAATCGTGTTTGGCCTGCTGCTTTGTGTTCTGTCGCTCTTCGGAATGGTTGCTGCGATGACCAAGTCGCCGTTCCAATTCGTGCCGTTGATGTTTGGAATTCCCGTGTTGTTTTGCGGGGTCGTCGGCCTCAATCCGCATCGCCGCCGATCTTGTCGGACGATCGCTGCCGGCGTGATGTCGCTGGGTTTGATCGTCGCTGGCGTCGAGACGACGTGTCAAGCAATGATCTGGTCCGACCGCCAACCCCTGCGTCCGGTCCTGTTCGGATTGGGGGTCGTGATGTCATTGCTGTGCCTCGTTTTTGTCCTGATTTATTTGCGTCGGCTCTTCACGGACCCACGTCGCCGAGTCCGCAAGAAACCGCTGCTGTCCGCCGCCGGGTTGACGGAGGCGATCGCCCCCACGACCCAGGGCGATTGACACTTCGAATCCGTGGCATAGATTATTTGCTATGAAACCACTGTCACCGAGCATTACCGCAAGCGTCGCCGGCCTCATTTGCCGGAGCTGACGCGGGGGCGAACCGCCCGAGATCGTCACGGCGTGTGCTTGCCGCGAGATGTTCGGACGCTTCGATGCTGGACTTTGCTGACTCAAATTGTCACCCCCAGAGCCATCTCGGCTGTGGGGGTTTTTTCGTATCGTCATTTCCTGTTGATTCGCAGCTGATTCGCCATGAACGCTCAACCGATCCAAATCTATGACACGACTCTGCGCGACGGTTCGCAGGGCGAAGGCGTGAGTTTCTCGCTGCAAGACAAACTCAATATTGCTGTGCGTCTGGCCGAGATCGGTGTCGATTTCATCGAGGGCGGGTATCCGCTCTCCAACGAAAAGGACGTCGCATTCTTTAAAGAAATTCGCGGCCGCGATCTTGGCCACTCGCAAGTTTCCGCATTCGGAATGACGCGTCGTCGTTCGCTAGCCGCCGACAAGGATCCGGGAATGCAGGCGCTGGTTGCCGCCGAGACTCCGTACTGCACCCTCGTCGGTAAAACCTGGGACTACCATGCCACCGACGTGCTCGGGGTCACGCTCGACGAAAACCTCGACATGATCGGTGAGAGCGCGGAGTTCCTCCGCCGCCACGGCGGGCTAATCTACGACGCCGAGCACTTTTTCGACGGCTACAACGCGAACCCAGAATACGCGCTGAAGACGCTCGAGGCCGCAATTTCAGGCGGCGCGACCTGGCTCGTGCTGTGCGATACCAACGGCGGTACGCTACCGGAACGGGTTGCCGAAGTCACCCAGGCGGCGATCCGATTGATCGCGGATCGTGAAGTGCAGATTGGCATCCATTGCCATAACGATTGCGAACTCGCCGTCGCGAATTCGCTCGCCGCCGTGGACGCTGGCGCGAAGCAAGTCCAAGGCACGATCAATGGCATTGGCGAGCGTTGTGGTAACGTCGACCTGATCTCCATCATCGCCAATCTTTCTCTTAAAAAGAAAGGCTACAGCGTTTTGGGCGGACGGTCGCTTGAGCCACTGACTGAACTCAGTCGCTTTGTGTACGAGACTGCCAATTTGCAGTGGCGCGGCAGCCAACCGTTCGTCGGCCAAAGCGCGTTCGCGCACAAGGGCGGCATGCACGTCCACGCGATCAACAAAGCCGCCAAGACCTACGAGCACATCGACCCGGCACTCGTCGGCAACGAACGCCGCATTCTCGTCAGTGAGTTGTCCGGTCGCAGCAACATCGTCGCGCTGGCGAACAAGCACAACATCAATGACAACCGAGAATTGATGGACAAAATCCTCGCCGAAGTCGTTCGCTTGGAAAACCAAGGCTACCAATTCGAGAGCGCGGGTGCGTCATTCGACCTGCTCGTCAAACGGGTCTCCGGCACGTTCACCCCGCACTTCACGCCGATCAAGTACCGCATCGTTGCCGGCGACCGTGATAGTGGTGCGTCCAACGTGTTTGCCGAAGCGATCATCAAGTTGCAAGTCGGTGAAAAGCTATGGTTCGACGCCGCCGAAGGTCACGGTCCCGTTAATGCACTCGATGCGGCGCTTCGCAAGGCATTGCTCGATGACTACCCAACACTCGCCGAAATGCGATTGCTCGATTACAAGGTTCGCGTCGTCGACTCGGGTGCTGGCACCGCCGCCAGTATCCGTGTGAATATCGAAAGCGGCGACAAGCACGAAACGTGGGGGACGATCGGTGTCAGTGAGAACATCATCGAAGCCAGTTGGCGAGCACTCGTTGATGCCGTTGAGTACAAACTGCACAAGGCAAAAAGCAACCACCACACGGCCTAGTCCGACGACTCACTCACTCGCGTCATCTTCGGCCTCGTCGAGCTCCGGTGCCGCAGGATCTTCGGGAGCGCGTTTGCGTAGTTTTCGCTGCAGCGACCGGCGGTGAATGCCGAGACGGCGAGCGGCTTCCGAAATGTTGTTGCCGCAATCCGCGAGCACGCGGTGGATGTGCTCCCACTCGTTGCGTGCCAACGACGGCGCTGGGAAGTCGATGGCGCCCTCCGGCACGCTCGGTTCGTCACCCCGAATGAACGCCGAGAGAATATCGTCAGCGTCGGCGGGCTTGCTAATGAAGTTCACGGCGCCGGCACGAACCGCATCGATCGACGCCGGGATGCTGCCGAAACCCGAGAGCATCAGAATGCGAGTCTCGGGGCGCAAACTCAATAACTTCCGCAGCAACTCCAGACCGCTGCGTCCAGGCATCCTCAGGTCGAGCACTGCGAGCTGGGTCGGGCGAGCTAAGAAGACGTCGACCGCTTCTTCATAGTTCCCAGCCGACTCGACGCGAAAGCCCCGTTGGTGAAGCGCCATCGCCAAGCGTTCGCGAAGCACAAATGTGTCATCGACGAGCAGAATACTGTCGGCGCCGACGGCTGCGGCCGAGTAAACGGGAGCCGCGGACCCGGAGATGTCATTCATAGAACAGCTGGGGAGTTGCAATCGAGGAGCCGAATTTCGGACGAACCTTTAACTATAGCACGAACCCTTAAACCTTGGGGCCCGGTGGACGTGACGTTATAGTGTGACGGCGAGGTGTATTCAGTCATTTGACGATTGTGGAGTTGTGATGGGGCGGTTGGCGTTTGTGATATGGGTCGTCTTGCTGGCGGCAGCCGAGGACTCGATTGCCGCTGAGCAAGCGGGGGCGTTCGTGGCCCCGCCAGTCGGAATTTCTCGCTCGGATCTCGAGTTCTTTGAGAAAAGCGTCCGGCCATTGCTGGTTGAGAAGTGCTACCGATGTCACAGTGCCGAAGCGAAGATTGTCCAGGGCGGCTTAAGGCTGGACTCGCGACAAGCTGTTGCGGCTGGCGGTGACAGCGGCGAGATCGTCAGCGTCGGTGATCTTGATGAGAGCTTGTTGATTCACGCCGTCCGCTGGGATGGCAACGCGTCGGAGATGCCGCCCAATGCGAAGCTTTCGGAAACGCAAATCGCCGTTTTCGAGCGATGGGTATCACTCGGGGTGCCGGACCCACGCGAAGCGGAGCCGAGCGCCGGCGCGGATTCGGCTAAGCCGTCGATGGACATTGAACAAGGCCGGAAGTGGTGGGCGTTCCAACGGGTCACGACTCGGGAAGTTCCATCGCTTGAGTCGTCGAGTTGGCCAATCGCCAAGCTCGACCACTTTGTGCTGGCAAAACTCGAAGAAAACCGTTTGGAACCCTCGCCGCTCGCCGCGCGTGAGGTGTTGATTCGCCGCGCGACGTTGGATCTCACCGGATTGCGTCCGAACTACGAACAAATCCAAGCGTTCGTCAGCGATGATTCACCCGCCGCGTATTCGCAATTGATCGAGCGGCTTTTGGACTCGCCCCAGTACGGTGAGCGATGGGGACGCTATTGGTTCGATGTTGTCCGTTACGGCGAAGACAATTTCACGGGTGAAGCGACGACTCCACCATTTCCTTTCGCTTGGAGATACCGTGATTGGGTCATCGGTGCAATCAATGATGACGTTCCCTATGATCGTTTCGTGAAGCTGCAATTGGCGGCGGACTTGATGTCGGACGTTCCGCGTAGCGATCTGGTAGCGCTGGGATTTCTTGGCGCAGCACCGTCCTATCATAAGGATGGGAGACTTTCCAAAGATGTCGTCGAAACGCTGTACATGGATGATTGGGACGAACGGGTTGATACCGTCACCCGCGGATTGCTGGGGATGACGGTTTCATGCGCCCGATGCCATGACCACAAATTCGATCCCATCCCGACCGCGGACTACTACAGTTTATTAGGCGTGTTTGCGTCAACGGTGCAAGCACCACGCCCGCTTGCCGATATCGACGCCGCAGCGGAAGCGAAATTCATGGTCGACGCGCAGCGAATTTTCTATCGCGCTTACGTGGCCAACTTACTGCGTGATGATCCAGGGTCCAAACCCACCGAAGCGCGTGAGAAAGTCAAACGTTACTCAGCGGAGATGATCCGGTTCCGAGACGAAAACGTGGGCTTACGTGAATCGCATCCCGAGCTCTACGAACACCTTTCGCGATTGGCGAGACTGCCCCAGCGTTATGCCGACGAACCCGAACCGGAAACGGTCGAATCCGACCGTGATCGCGAACGGGGACGGGGGCGGGGACGGGGCCGCCGCGACGACGGAGAGCAACCGATGTTCCAAGCCGTCTACGACGCCGGCTTCTATGTCGACGGCAGCGATCCTGACTTGACGATGCTCGACATTCGACTCGGTGAAACCCGCGACTTCGCAGTGCTCGGTGGGGGGAACGTCACCAAACCAGGCGAGATCGCACCGCGCGGGTTCTTGTCGGTGCTATCCCAAGGCGATCCGCGATTCCATCAAGGCTCGGGACGACTCGAATTGGCCGAGAGGATTTTCAGTGACGCGTCCGCGCTTTCCGCGCGGGTGATCGTCAATCGCGTTTGGGCTTGGCACTTCGGCAAACCGCTTGTCGGCACGCCCAGTGATTTTGGGACCCAGGGCGATTTGCCAACTCACCCAGCATTGCTCGACGATCTCGCCGCGAGATTCATTGACAACGGTTACTCGCTGAAGTGGCTGCATCGAGAAATCATGCTTTCAGCGACTTATCAACAGTCCAGCCGACCGCGCCGCGAAGCTGCCAAGGTCGACCCGGCCAATCATTTTTTGTGGCGGATGAATCCACGGCGACTCGACATCGAAGCGTATCGTGATTGCATGCTGCAGGCGAGCGGCGAGTTGGACGAACGAATGGGCGGCACCTCGTCGGACTTGGATGATGCGAGCAATGGTCGCCGAACCGTGTATGGTCGCATCGGTCGCGAGCGTCAAAGCACGATGCTGGTGCTCTATGATTTTCCACCCGCGAATACGCATAGTCCCCAGCGTGAGTCGACGACGTCACCGCTGCAGCAATTATTCATGATGAATAGCACCTTCGTGCGAGATCGAGCCGCGAAGGTCGTCAGTGATCTCGACTCATCCGCCTCGACGTCCGATCGTGTGCGTGTCATGTATCGCCGCATTCTTGGACGCGACCCCAGTAGCGTCGAAATTGAACTCGCGGAACGTTTCATCAACACATCCACGGCCACACAATATGCGCAAGCATTGTTCGCCACCAATGAGGTGATCTTTTGGCCTTAACACCTGCAGCGCCGCGGCGTCACTTTCTGCAATCATTGTCTGCGGGAATGGGGTCGGTCGCGCTCGCGAGCATGATCGCTGGCGAACAGTCTCATGCCGTTTCGGCTTCCCAGCCGGGTGGGCGCGTCACGGCTTCGCCGCCGGCAAAGGCCAAACACAATATCGTGTTGTTCATGCCCGGCGGACCGTCGCAAATGGACACCTTCGATCCGAAGCCGGCACTCGAACGATTCGCAGGCCAACGCCCAGCCGCGGCCGACTTGCGAACGGAACGCACGACGGGTGGACTTCTGCCGTCGCCGTTCAAGTTCAAGAAGCACGGCAGCGCCGGGATCGAGGTCAGCGAATTGCTGCCCCAGCTCGCTTCAATCGTCGATGATTTATGCGTCGTGCGTTCCATGCACACCTTCAATCCGACTCACAACCCGGCCCGAGCGCTGATGAGTTCCGGCAATATTGCCGCGACGCGTCCTTCGATGGGTTCATGGCTCGACTATGGCCTGGGCAGTGAGAATGAAAACCTACCCGGCTTTGTCGTCCTCGGACCCGGTGGCGGTACGGGCGGGATGGCGCGCAGTGGATTTCTGCCCTCCAAGCACCAAGGCATCGGACTGGATTGCGGGCAAATCGAACCCGAAAAGATGATTCGTTACTTGCAGAACAAAGAACTGAGCTCCCAAGACCAGCGTCAGCAATTGGACTTGGTCCAACAACTCAACCGCGAGCATTTGAACATGTTCGGTCAAGATGAGTTTCTCGAAGGTCGCATTCAAGCGATGGAGACGGCTTATCGGATGCAATTCGAGGCAACGGATGCGTTTGATTTGCGCCACGAGCCTAAAAAAGTCCGCGAAGAGTACGGAACCAGCCCATTCGCCAACGGATGCTTGCTCGCCCGGCGGTTGATTGAACGAGGAGTGCGGTCGGTCCATGTGCACTACGGCCCCGGCCAGCCGTGGGACGACCACAATCGCATCAATGAAGGTTTGCGGAAGCGTTGTCCCGACATGGATCAAGCCTCGGCGGCTCTGATTCGTGACTTGAAACGGCGCGGCTTGCTCGATGAAACCGCCGTCGTCTGGGGCGGTGAGTTCGGACGCACACCGGTTTCCGAAAGCAGCGATGGTCGCGATCACAATCCCTACGGTTACACGATGTTCATGGCCGGTGGTGGCTTCAAGGGAGGGATCTGCTACGGAGCCACCGACGAACTCGGATTCCGAGCCGTTGAAAATCGTATCTCCATCCATGACTTCCACGCCACGCTACTGCACGTGATGGGAATCGATCACGAAAAACTAACCTACCGCTACGCCGGTCGTGACTTCCGCCTCACCGACGTCTTCGGTGAAGTCATTCACGACCTATTGGTTTAAAACGTGGTCATGATGTACGTGAGTTCGTGCCAACGGCACCGGCGGTGATCTCCTGTGCGATGGGTTCTATCCCTTGACCA
>JBBSJZ010000151.1:0-11222 GCA_038256795.1 Pirellulales bacterium
CCACGGCACGAGTGCCGTTTTGCCATGCAAGCCGAAGAATAGGTAGTGTGCCGCACTGGCGTGGCTGCCACCGGTGTAGAACTCCGTGAACAATTCAGACGCGACCATCAGCAAATTAATCAGGATCGTGACGCGAATGATTTTCGTCAGCGTCGCAATCGGATGATCGAGTCCGCCGACACCGGTGAGTCGTTGAATCATCACCATCGCGACGATGATGAATGCCGGGCCGGAAACGAACGCGGACGCCAGGAATCGTGGCGCCAGTAACGCCGTGTTCCAGAAAGGCCGTCCGCCGAGGCCGCAGTACAGGAACGCGGTTACGGTGTGAATCGAGATCGCCCACACGATCGACAGCATCACGAACGGCACATACCAAACCGGGTTGGGTTGGCGACCGAGGAATCGCATGTACAGCAAATAGCCGCAGATGTGCAGGTTCAAGACGAGGTAGCCATTGAGCACGATGACGTCCCACGTCAGCATCGAGATCGGCCAGTTGAACTTGCCGAGTCCCGGCATCATGTGCCAGAACCGATCCGGCCGGCCGAGGTCGGCCATCACGAACATCAAGCACATCGCGATCGCGGCGATGGCGAGTAGTTCACCGATGATCACGACATCATGCATCTTGCGGTCGTGATACAAGTACGCGGGAATCACCATCATCACGCCGCCCGCAGCCAGCCCGACCATGAAGGTGAAGTTGGCGATGTAGAGCCCCCAGGATACCTGGTCGGTCATATTGGTGCCGATCATGCCACCGGCGACTTGGTTGGCCCAAGCGTTCGCGCCGACCAAGAACACGGCCGTGAGCGCCGTCATCCAGGCGTAAAAACCGAACGACCCTTCGGTCGCGAGCCATAGCGAACGCCCGATGAATTTCGGGTAGCTCGTGATGTGCGTCTCTTGGGCGGGAGTGCTGCTCATGATGAATTCTACGTAACTCTTCAAACCTAATCGAAGTAGTAAAAGAACGCAGGTTTGGTACCGAGTTCTTCCTTGAGGATGTAGACGCGTTTGTTTTCCAAGATCCAGCGAATGTTGGAATCCTTGTCGAGGATGTTGCCGAAGACTCGGGCTCCGGTCGGGCACGCTTCGAGACATGCGGGTAACTTGCCGCGACGAGTGCGGTGCAAGCAGTAAGTGCATTTCTCGACGACGCCGACCGGACGGATCCGATTGCTGAGGTAGCTTTGGTCGGGATTGATCTGTTCAACCGGCACTTCAGGTTGTTTCCAATTGAACCGCCGCGCGTGGTACGGACAGGCCGCTTCGCAGTAACGGCAACCGATGCACCAGTTGTAATCCACGACGACGATGCCATCCTCTTCTTTCCACGTCGCCTTGACCGGGCAAACGTCGACGCAGGGTGGCTCATCACATTGTTGACATTGGACGGGCAGGTAGAACTTGCCGTCTTTGGGGACCGCGCCGGAATACGTGGTCGAGCCTTGCTCCATATCCATCGAGCCCTGGGTCATTTCCAAGACGCGAATGTAGGACTGGTTAGTCGCCCGGTCGTGATTGTTTTCTTTGTGGCACGCTTCGACGCACTTGCCGTTGCCATTGCAAACACTCAAGTTGATCGCATAGACGAACTTGGTGCCGGGAATCGGTCGGTCGTCGGCGATGGTAACGTCCGCACCGTATTTTTCTTTCGTTTCGGCCTCGAGTCTCGCCAGCACGTCGGCTTTTTGCTCGGGCGACAATTCGGTGTAATGCGTTTGCATGAACTCCGCCGCCGAAGTGTTCTTGGCCGCTTGCCGCAAAGGCGAAATGGCGGCAACGAACGCACCGGCACCCAGCGTCGCGAAGCCCGCTTTGACGGCGGCGCGGCGAGAAAAGTTCTCGACGATGGGCAGGCTCGGTTTGTTGTTGGTCATGGGGATACGGCGGTGGCCGAAAGTTGACTTGAAAGTTGCGGTTAGAAGATTTTCTCGGCGGGATGAGGCTCTGGAATTTTCTACCCGAAAATTTCCAGCTACTCTTTTTCGTGTTCGTGCTCAGAAGGTTCGTTAAAACGATCTTTCGGTTTGAATGTAACGATCATCTTGGGATAACTCGGTGCATGCGGATCGTGACAATCGATGCAGTTGTTTTTCATTTGTGGACCGCGACTTAAATCCCAATGCCCGTTCATGCCGCCATGAGCACCGTGGGCGAATGATTCGGCTTGCTTGCTGTGGCACTGCGAACACAGCGTCATCACGTTTTCGTAAGCAACCGTGCTACCGTCCGCCAATCGCAGTGCGTCCGAATCATCCGGGTTGTGGCAGGCATAGCATGCGATGCTGCCGTGATTGAAAGTCATGCCTTGGTGAAATTCGTCGAGCGACTGGGCCGTCTTGTTGTCGAGGTTCGATTGGCGAACGCTGTGGCAGGTGGAACACGCCACACTGCCCGTGCGGCCTTGCGGGTCGGTGCCGGCGAGCTCGATTCGCGGCGGTCCCGCAGGTTTGCGGGTGATGACCGAATACTCAGTGGTGGATGCTGGTGAAGGCCCTCCCGCGACAGGATCTTTAACAAGATCAACGACCAGACCATTTGAAGGTGCAGGCCGAGCCACATCGACACGCGGGGCGTGCGAGCTTGCCCGCATCCCCGATTGCCAAACGGCGACCAGCAACATCGAAGCGACCAAGCACACCACGCCGGCGAAAAGCAGATTGGCGATTCGGGGCATGAATTCTGATCCAAATGAGGTTTCGCTGCCGAGCACCAATGTATACACTTGCATGCATGATAGCGATACCTCACTTTTGACACTTTCCGCCACGTTTTTGAAAAGCAATCTCCGTGCCCATCAGTGGACTCGTCGTCACGTTCGCTTCTTCGGTGCAAGAGCACGCCGATGCGATCGATTCCATGAGGAAGATCGCCGAGATTGATCTCGGTCAAGCCAGTGGCAGCAAGCTCGCGATTGTAGTGGACAGCGAAACGAAACGACGCGATCAGGAGATTTGGAACACGGTCCGAGACTTGCCCGGAGTGATCGACTTGGCCGTCGCCATGGTCGCGTTCGATCAAGACAATGAAGAAAGATAGGATTGGCACCATCCAGCCAATAGGAAATCATGATGAATGCCGATCGACGAGCCCTGTTGAAGTCCGCCGCTTTGGCTGCGGCCGGTTCAATGGTGGTGGGAAACACCTCGCTGCCGGTCGTTCACGCAGATCAAGGGGTCGGTGATCTACCAACCGGTGATGGTTTGTCGTGGAACAAAGCTCCCTGTCGTTTCTGTGGAACGGGTTGCCATGTCCAAGTGGGCGTCGAAGCGGGTCGCGTGGTGGCGATTGCAGGCGACAAGGCTGCGGATGTCAACAAAGGTTTGCTGTGCGTCAAAGGCTATCACGTCGGTGGCATCTTGTACGGCAAAGACCGACTCACCAAGCCATTGCTTCGCAAGGAGGGCAAGCTGACCGAAATCGAGTGGGACGAAGCGATCGAGATTGTTGCCCGACGTATTTTTGATTCACCGGCGACCTTTGCCTTCTACGGCTCTGGCCAATGGACAATCCCCGAGGGCTACGCCGCCCAAAAATTCATGAAGGGTGGACTCGGCAACAATCACATTGACCCCAACGCGAGGCTGTGCATGGCATCGGCGGTGACGGGTTTCTTGGCGACTTACGGCGTCGATGAACCGGCCGGTTGCTACCAGGACCTCGACGAATGCGATGTCTTGATCATGTGGGGCAACAACCCCGCCGAAATGCACCCGGTGTTGTTCTCGCGAGTGACCGATCGGCGTTCACGCGGCGAAACCGTTCGCATCATCGACATCGGCACGCGGCGAACGCGGACGACCGACGCGGCCGACGACTATCTCGAAATGAAGCCGCACGGTGACGTCGCCATTTCGCTGGGCATCATGCACCTGCTCATCGCGAACAATAACTACGACAAGTCATTCGTCGAAAAGCACTGCAACTTCCGAGGCGACGAAGCGGACGCACCGACGCTGCAAGGTGAACAAATCAGCGAAGCCCAATTCCGCAAACGCATCGCCAAGTACACGCCGGAGCACGTCGAAGGATTATCAGGGGTTCCGGCGGAAAAGATTCGCATGCTCGCTGACTTGTTCGGCAATCATGACATTCGCATCACGTCGTTGTGGTGCATGGGAATGAACCAGCACACGATGGGTACGGCGATCAATTCGCTGGTTCATGGCGTTCACTTGCTGTCCGGTCACTTCGGTCGTCCCGGCGACGCCCCGACCAGCCTGACCGGTCAACCCTCGGCATGTGGTACCGTTCGCGAAGTCGGCACCTTGGCGCACGCGTTGCCCGGTGGCCGCGTCGTCACTAAACCCGAACATCGCGAGCAATCCGAAGGCTTCTGGAACCTGCGGCAGGGCAGCATCAGCGAAGTACCCGGCTATCACACCGTGAAGATGTTTGAGCAATTCACGAAACCGACGGCTGATGGCGGCGACATCACGACGATGTTGGTCCAAGTCACGAACCCCGGGCAAACGCTGCCGAACTTGAACGCGCTTTTCAACAGTAAGAAAGATCTTGCGGATAAGTTCTTAATCGTCAGCGACGTCTATCCGACCGCGACCACCGTGCTTGCCGACTTGATTCTGCCCGCCGCAATGTGGGTCGAAAAGAACGGTATGTTTGGCAACAGCGAGCGCCGCACGCAGCAATGGTTCAAGATGGTCGATCCGCCCGGTGAGGCTCGTGACGATTGTTGGATGACCATCGCGATCGCGCACAAGTTGTTCGAGATGGGCTACGAAGGTATGAAGGACAAGGATGGCGAATTCATCTTCGCCGTCAAAGACGAAGCGGGCGACGAGATTCCGGTTTGGGAATTCGAGCACTACTACGACACCAATGTCGACAAGCATTTGTTCGAGGAGTACCGCCAGTTCACGACGATGAAGCACAAGAACTTGGCTCCGTACGAGGAGTACGTGAAAGCCCGCGGTTTGCGCTGGCCGGTCGTTGAGCAAGGGGACGGCTCGTGGCGAGAGACTCGTTTCCGCTTCTCAGCGTTTGACGATCCGTTTGTGAAGGAAGGCCAGGAGTTCGATTTCTATCACTCATCGTCCGATGACGGTCGTGCCCAGATATGGTTCCATGAATACCAGCCACCGCCAGAAATGCCTGACGACGAATACCCGTTGTGGCTTTGCACCGGTCGAGTGCTGGAGCATTGGCACTCGGGAACGATGACGCGCAGGCTCGCCCCTTTGAGTCGCGCGATGCCGACGGCCTACGTTGAAATGCACGCCGATGACGCGAAGGCTGCGAACATCCGTCAAGGCGAAACCATCACCATCGAATCACGACGTGGCGTTTGCGACTTACCCGTCTGGATCGACGGACGCGGCCGACCGCCTCGTGGCACGGTCTTTGTTCCCTTCTTCGACGAAACCAAGCTGATTAACAACTGCACACTCGAAGCCCACGACCCGTTCTCGAAACAACCCGATTACAAGAAGTGCGCGGTTCGGGTGGTGAAGAAGGCTGGGGGTGCGTCATGATTGCAGTGGGCTATACCCCGAGAAGGGGCCAACAATGAATCGACTGACAACGATCTTTTTGGCCGTGGTGATGGCCGTTGCGGTGACGGGTTTCTTTGTCGGTCTGCGAGATGGCGTCCCACAACCCGATGGATTCGCTGAATCGGCGCTCGTCGATCATCGACTGCAGCACGCCGCGGCCAGCGATGTCAAGTTGATCCCGGCGATCACCTATGCGGAGATCCATGGTACCCCGATGGGACCGACGAAGTCCTGGCAAACGACGCCCCAAGCGTTGCCCGCCGCCTCGTACGATCTCTATACCAAGATCGAACCCAGCGCAGCGGAAAAGGAAGCGTCGAGCAAGCTGCGTGCTTCACGCCGCGCCTTCAACGGCGCGCCGCCGATCATTCCCCACCCCGTCGAGAACACGACGGACGCGGCCTGTTACGCGTGCCACTCTGAGGGCGTGCAAATTGCCGGATTGAAGGCCAGCGTGATGTCGCACGAGTTCCTGGGCAACTGTGTCCAGTGTCACGCTCCGATGCCACCGGCACCGTTCCAGGAGGTCGACTCGAGCGTCGCAACCAGCTTCGTGGGCTTGCCCGCACCGAAGCAAGGCAAACGAGCCTACCCGGGTGCTCCGCCCACGATCCCGCACTCGCAATGGATGCGAGAGAACTGCAGTGCCTGTCACGGTGGTCCCAACGGTTGGGCGGGCATGGAATCCACACATCCCTGGCGAACGAATTGCACCCAGTGTCACGGCCCATCGGCAGCACTCGATCAGATGCCCGATTCGGACATGGTGCCGATGTTGCCCGCACTGGACGTGGTCGCAAATTGATGTGGCGAAGCTTAGGTAGAAGATTCCTGGTAGAGAATTGGCATGCTGCCAGAAGTTTTCTCGCAAGATTTTCTACCCGTTATTTTCTGCCCAAAAAGCATGACCAGAAACTGAGACTGAACCGGCGTGATTTGTTGCAAGGCCGACTGTGGAAACTGATTCCGCCGTCGACTCATGCCCCGCTCGTGACTCGTCTTCCCAAGCCCGATATTGAAGCGATACCGCTTCAGACACCGCGAAGCATTGGCGGTATCAACATCGATCCGGTCCCTCCGACGGACCTTGGGCGTAAAACCGTTTCGCGAACAATTCCCGTGTTCCGTCCACCCGGCGCGATCGACGAGGTTCAATTTCTGGCCGGATGCACAAGCTGTGGTGACTGCATCACCGCATGTCCCTATGACGCGATTCGCCGAGCCCCCGAGCGGCTCGGTAGCATCAGCGGCACACCGATCATCGACGCTGACATTTCCGCGTGCATGATGTGCGAAGATTTTCCCTGCATCGCATCGTGCAAACCGGGCGTGATGGTCGCATCCATTCCAGCAATCATGGGCACGGCGAAAGTCACCGAGCATTTGTGCCTGGCTCATCATCACACCACCTGTACCGTGTGCAGCGAACGCTGCCCGGTCGACGGAGCGATCACCGTTACCGATGGCAAGCCAATCATCATCGAGGACGCCTGCACCGGCTGCGGCGTGTGCCGATACGTCTGCCCCGCGCCTGAAAACGCAATCTTGCTAATGCCCGCGTTCGCCAGGCCCGGAAGGAACAGGTAGAACATTCTCTTGGAGATCCCGATCGACACCGAGAATTGTCGAGCAATAATTTTCTACGTAAATACGAATATGAACGACGACGAAGCCCTTCCCGAGATTCTCCAGGCCGAGTGGGCGAAGGACCAAGTCTTGCAATTGTTCGCGGACCTCGCTGCCGGTGCTGACGTCCAGCAAGTTCAAATGAAATCACCCGTGACGCACGCGAGCGTTTCTTTGGCAACCGCCGCAGCCGCTTTCGCCGCTGACGAGGCGCAGGCCATCCAGGTGCGATACGTCTTCGAGGGCGAGATGTGGTGCGACACGATCATGCCGGGCAACCCCACCACCAAGATCATTCGCAATCGGTTGCCGGTGTAGTCGCGTGATGTACTTTTGTCTCCCCCACCCTGGACGCTGCCGTGCTCCTCAGACCACAATGGGACTGAGTGAGTGGACTCAACGAGCACTCGACGATGCCCTTCGAAACGTCAGGATTGACTATGCCGAACTCGCACGACACGCCGCTGCTGGTGATCGGTTGGCGTGAGTGGGTCAGTCTTCCGGAACTTGGAGTCAAACGCGTCAAAGCCAAGATCGACACGGGAGCCCGGTCCAGCAGCATTCATGCATTCGACGTGGAGACTTACTTTGAAAACGAACAAGAGTTTGTTCGATTCACGATCCACCCTGCTCAGCGGCGTGAACAGCCTGAGATCGCGGCGGTCGCACCGATTTTAGAACGGCGCTCGATCCGTAGCAGCAACGGGGAGTGCCAGTCGCGTATCGTCATTCGCACGACATTGTCACTGCTGGGCCAAGAATTCCCCATTGATCTGACGCTTGCTAATCGTGATGCGATGGGTTTTCGGATGCTGCTCGGCCGAGAAGCTGTTCGAGGACGCTACTTGATCGAAGCCAGCCAGTCGTACTTGGGAGGTCGACCGGCCAAGCGGACGCGACTCCGTTTGCATCGCGGCGGCTCGCGTCGGGAACCGAAGCCGCCGGCACACGATTGAGCGAAATTCATCGTTTCCACCTCGTCCGACGAGTCGTGGAAGTATTCGACTTGGTGGTTGAGTGATTCGGCGATGATTTGGAATTGTTAGCGATCCATCGCAATGCTGGCAACCACCGCGAAAACCTTCCTTACCGGCGCGAGCGGCTTTGATGGTCGCATTGAGTGCCAGCAAATTCGTCTGTCCCGCGATGTCTCGAACTACGCCAGTCGATGCAATCGACGGGTCACCCATTCAAACGTGATGAGCGTCGCGATCAACCACATCAGCACGCCATTCCGGCGGCGGCCAAAGTCGCGATCGGGTGTACCGGGCAGCACCGTGGTTTGCGGCTGGGGACGGATCGCCGCGACCAAATTCGTCGCGACTTGATCCGCGCTAATGTCGTCGTCCAGCGGCAAGTAGCTGCCGCCAGTCATGGCGGCAATCTGTGTCAATTCGGCATCGTTGCGGCGCGGCCGTTCGAGCTCGACCGTCGGCAAACGGACTTGAACACTTTGGCGGAGCACTTGTTCAGCAAGCGCGTCACCGAGCGTCAATCGGATCTCATAACTTCCCGCCTCTCGCACGACGAAACGTCCACCGTAAGTTCCCGCGCGTGGTTCGCCCTTGAGTGGTAACAACTTCATGTCTTCGATACGCCCGCCCGGTGCGAGTAATTTTGCGGGGACTTCCGCAACATCCAGCGGCTCAAATTGTTCGTCCGTCAATACGGCCCGAACGGCGATCGTATCGCCGACCATGGCTCGCGAATTATCCACGAGCAACAAACCTCGATTGCTGTCGCGAAGCAAGCGACCTTCACTGACGAATCGAACCAGCTTGGTCCAGTAGCTATCGAACAACGCATCGCTGACACCACGCAGTCGCCACATCTCGCCACTGCCTTGAAAGTAGACGCGTCCAGCCCCATAGAACTGGGACGCCATGTAGACCGGCGAAGATCCGCCGACTTCCGTGGTCGGATCGGAGAAGTACGCGTACACTTTCGACGCGGGCTTGGCGCTTTTGACACCGACAAAGTCGTACACGCCACCCGACTCTTCCCAAGCGTCAAAACTGCGCTGCGGATCTTCGGAAATCCACAAGAATTCCGCCCGTCGTGCCTCCGGCGTGAACTGGAGCGGCCAAGCGTTTTGTCCACCCTGGCGTCCGCCATCCAACAGTGGCCCGCGGGTCGAAAGGTTGACGGGAAAGAAGCCGCTGATGATCGAAACTCGCGGATCGGTTCGGAGTCGGCTCCACTGGGGATGGTAAACTGGACCCGCCACCAAAATCATGCCGCCCGCCTGCTGAGCGAGCCAACGATCAAGCATCTGCAACTGGTCCGCGGTCAATGCGGTCCAGTTCGGATCGAACATGATGATGGCATCGTAATCGAACAACTCTTCCGCCGTTTTCGGGAATGCGTCGAGCAATCGATCGGCGTCTTGGCTGATACCGGGTTGTCCCGTTTGCAACCAAGTATCGAGCTCGATGGATTGATCGCGAAACAACAAGTTGCGAACAAATTGGTACTCGCGCATCGGACCACCGGCGACCGTCAACACGCGCAGCTTCCGCGACACGACTTCATACCGCGCGTCACGCATGTCGTCGTCCTTGTTTCGATCTTCCGCCGGTGCCACGACGCGAATCGCGAGCCGACGACGCCCGACAGACTCCGGCTCGAGTTCGAACCGAATGCCGGTCAACGTCCCGTCGCTGGCGACTTCGACCGATTGGCTATCCACGACTTCGCCGGGAGCGTCACTCGGGTTAGTCCCCGTGTTATCGGCGGTACTATCGAGCCCATCGAGCAATTGCACTTCCACGCGGATCGGCCGCGCACCGCTGGCTTGCAACACGGCTGTGATGGCGAACTTGTCGCTCGGATAAACGCGCTTCGGAGCATCGAGATCGACGACGCGGACATTCGTCGGCGCCTCGCTGCTACCGACGCCGACCGGATACAGTGCGACCTCGCTGCGCCGCGCCGCCGCGACCGCGACGCTGGCCTCGGCGCCACCGTTATTCTGGCCATCGGTCATCACCACGATCCCGGCGAGAGTGGAGGGATCATGCTCCATCAACACGCTGCGAATCGCATCGCCAATCCGGCTTTGAGCCCCCGCCGCCGCGATCGCATCACCCCAATCGGTGACGCGAATCGGCTCGGGAGCGTCTTCGTCATCCGGCGTATCTGAATCCGTCGGCTCAGCTCGCGGAGCATCGAATCCGACCAGCTCAGCCAACGTCAATTGCGAGTTGACAGTATAGACCGCACCGGTCGTGATGATTCCCGCGACGAGCAGTAGCGATGCCGCGACCAACCACGGACCGACGCTCCCGCCACGACCACTGGCACCGATCACGAGCGCCGACAACCCCAGTGCCAATCCGATCGCAGAAACAATCAAGCCAAGAATCGCCTGGGTCGAACGAGCCGTGGACATCGATTTAGCCGCTGTCACAGACTCCGCCGGATCGATGCCGCCATCACTTTGCAACAACCGCGGTTCAGCGGCTTCGTCGAAAGCGTAGACACTAACGCGGTGCTCGCTTGCAAGCCGCTTGAGCAAGTCGGTTTTCCCGAGTACTCCCGCCGTCCGCTCGGCGCGACTTTGAGTGATGCCGCTCGTTGAAGCTGGCAACGACATACTTTGGCTCGTGTCGACGAGAATGGCTACCTCACTCGGCCGCGTGATCAACCGCTGGGTCCGCCGTTGCAAGTCGAAAAAGAAAAACACGAGCGCAAAAATCGTCGCCACGCGCAACCCGATTAAGGTCATGCGCACGCTCGCTGGCATCGCCGCAGTATCGCGTCGATACAGTCGAATCGAAGCGAATAGCAGGATCGCGAGCGAGCCGATGAGCAACGCCCAAACCCACCATCCCTCGAGCGTGTTCGCGCGAGCGAACTCATAAATGATCTGCCGCGAACCAGCGTTCTGCAGCGGCTCCGTGACGATTTCGGTGGCAAGAAGCGACTCGTTCATCGTGCACCTCCCGTTTTGGGCGTCACGTGATAACTCGCCCAGTAAGCCAGCAATTGTTCACCTGCCAAGACCGTACCGAGTAAGCCCAATAGCACGAGTGTTAACGTCGAGCTTCCGGCCGTTTGGTTATCTTCGCTCCA
>JBBSJZ010000152.1:0-11218 GCA_038256795.1 Pirellulales bacterium
GTGACACCCAGTTTTGGCGAGTCGAGAATGGCGAGATTGTCGGCGAGACGACTGCGGAAAAATCAGCGGATCAGAATACGTTTCTGATTTATCGCGGCGGCGAATTTGATGATTTTGATTTGACGTTCAAGTACCAAGTGAGCGGATTCAATTCCGGTATCCAGTACCGCAGCGAAGACATGGGTGGCTACGTTATTAATGGCTACCAGTCGGACTTCGAGGCCCCGTGGCACAAGTCGGAGAGCGGCTCGATCGACAAGTTCTCAGGCATGTTTTTTGAGGAGAACGGACGCATGTTCCTGGCCCAGCGAGGCCAAGCGGTCATCGTTCGCGCCGGCCTCGAAGATCCCAAGAAGCCCAGCATCGAAGTGATCGGAACCATCGGCGATCCCGTGGAACTGGAGAAAGTGATTCGTCGCGACGATTGGAATGAAATGCGAGTGATCGCGCGAGGCTACACATTCACGCACATCATCAACGGCCAAGTGATGACGTTCTCGCTGGATGAGGACATTGCCCACCGGAAAGCGAGCGGATTGGTCGCGTTCCAATTGCGTTCCGGGCCACCGATGAAGATTCGTATCAAGGATTTGCTAGTTCGCGAAGTGAACTGAATCGAACCCTTCTTCGTCCTGGGACTCGGCCGGAAAGGACCATGAGGATGAGGGGCCGAGTGGTTCATCAGTCTCGGATTTGAGGGTGAGTCGTTTTGGCGCTAGCCACGGACCAGTCGTAAAACCAGGGCTAACGCCCAAACGGCTCAGGAAACCTACCCCAAATTTTTTCCCTGAAAAACCACTCGTTTGAACTACGGATTTCATCTTGAACCACCCCCTCAATGCGACGTTGCATGTGAAGGAAACGATCGCATCCAGCGGATTCAACTCCGAGGCAGCTCTTCAAAGTTGATGGTTGGCGGTTGCGAGTTCGCCGCTCGCTCCAGGGTTTGATCGAGCGATGGCTCGGTTGCTACTCCATCAAAGAAGCCGCAATGCTTGAGGAAAAAAACGTTGCCTCGACTGCCACCGGCATAGTCGATGCGATGACGACCGCGGGCCGTCGCGTCCCCCGTAAATCTGGCGCGAGTGATTTCATGCCAGTTTCCGTCGACGCTACGCACCCAGGCGTTCCCATAGTCAGCGGTCCGTTCACGGTTCCCGTAATCAGGTGCGAAATTTTCTAAGAAGCTGTGGAATCCGGTGAGATGTTTGTCGGTCTTGGGTCGGTGAAAGCTGGCAATCAATTGCCATTCATCGGCTTGCTTTTCACCGAACCATGATGTGTAGAGGGTGTTGCCGTTACCGTCCGGTTTGACTTCCGTCAAGAAACGGTAAGTCACACCTGCTTTCCAGGGGTAAACGAGGTAGCTTTGGCCACCGGAACCTTCGTTACCAAAATCTTGGGCTTTGACGTTCGTGCCTTTTGCCAGCGTCACAATGCGATCGGCATCCGGAATGTCGGCGGGATTATCGGTTTTGAAAGGACTCCAAACGGAAAACAAAACGCGTCGTTCATCACGGCTGTTGACCTGGATGCCGAAGTAGCCTTCGCCGAAACCGTTGGCCATGAAGTACGAGCCGATGACATCTTGTCCCTCGGGGACCGTGATCTCGCTGTAGGCGTGGCTCAGTGCTGTATCGCTCGGAAGCATGTAACTCAAATGCACCGACGGGCCGCGACGACCCCAGTAAAACATGTTTCCTTCGTTGTTGCGGACGTAGTCGAGCTTCATGCCGTCGGTGTCACTGGCAACCCTCAACTCGCTGAGTTCAACAGACCCATTCTCGGCGCCCGCCGCGATCTGCAAATCGACCCGAACGTACCCCGGCTTGGGAATCGTTACTTCACCCAGCACGGACTCGCCCTCAGATGCATCCTTCATATCGACGCTAAAGACTTGGTCGTTCACACGTGCTTGAACCGTTGCAGAACCACTCATCACGCGGCCCCGGATGGCCAGTTCGAGTTCGCCGGGACGATCGACATGAAAGTAAACGGACGCGACCGATGGGGGATCGGCCAGTCGCAACCCGCCGCCGGAGTTGAATAGTCGGCGACCGGGCGTCGACGAACTCTCAAACGCATTCCCAGCCAGTGGAACCGACCAATCAGCCGCCGCGGCAAGCGTCGGCGCCATCGAGATGATGAAAAGAGTAGCGTGAAGCAATTGAGACGTTATTTTCATGTTGTAATCCAAGGGCATTTTTTCATTGCTCGGGTTGTAACCCATTATGGCTGCGCTGAGGAGCGATTCCGAGGCGTGGCATTCCTATTGAAGTTGGATTGTCTCGTCACCCGGGATCGATCTTAACGTTGTGTCAATCGCTTTCGCACAACACGCTTCGAGTGAGGCAATCAGGTTCGGGTCGGACTTGAGGAACTCATACCAAGGCCAAGTGCATGCGGCATCGCGTCGTGTTCTCGTTGTGCATCGAACGATCGTCTTTCAGATTCATGCCGTCGCGACCATGGATCTTCAGCGACTTTGGGGCGATCACCGTATTCGTTTCGAAGACATTGTGTCCTGGCGGGTTGATCTCTGGCAGCGCGCGTGCGGGGAATCAGTTTCCGCTTGTCGATGGGCCCATGATCTTTGAGATGGCACGAACGAAGTCTTGGGCGTCGTCGAATTCGCGATAGACGCTGGCGAAGCGGATGTAGGCGACTTCATCCAGCCGAGCCAAGTGCAACATCACGAACTCACCAATTTGCGATGTGGTCACTTCATTATCGCTTGACGAGTAGATTTCGCCTTCGACATCTTGCACAACGCGTTCCATCCGTGACGTGCTGATCGGTCGTTTGGAACAGGCTCGTTCGATGCCACGGCGAATTTTTTCTCGGTCCAGTGGTTCACGGGTTTGGTCGCGTTTGACGACGCGAATGCTGAGTTGCTCGATTTTCTCGAGGGTCGTGAATCGGCGATTGCACGATTGACACACCCGTTTGCGACGTACCATGTAGCCCCCGTCGGCCGCGCGGGTGTCGAGGACTCGGTCGTTATCAACGTGACAGTAGGGGCAGCGCATGAAGCTCGCTCGGCGTGATCGGGGCAGCCCAATGGTTCGAAGTGTGCCAGTTTAGCGGCAAAACCTGCGTTTCCGAAGTAGCACGCTACGAAACAACGCGAGCACGGGTAGAATCATGGAATTGAAGCGGCAAACCAACGCGACGCGATCGATCCGTATGGCCCAGTGGTATGTACAACGAGCAAGCGACGTCCTCGGACCCTTGAGTCCCGAGGATTTGCTCGCGCTCGTCCGCAGCGGTTCGGTCAAACCCGACACCAAAATTCGCAAGCAAGACTCCGGTTGGCTCGCTGCGAGCGAAGTCGGCGGGCTGTTTGAAGCCGCGATGCGTCCGACGATCGAGAATCGTTGTCCCGATTGCGACCGGTTATTGGACCATGTTCCGTGCCTCTGCCCCAAGTGTGGGCGTCGAGTCCAAATCCCACGCATCCGGATCATCGAGAACACGATCAACGGGGATGCGGGCGGTGACAGCAGCAACGGGAACAACCGCTGAACGAAAAAAGCCAGAACACGTGAGTGCTCTGGCCTTGCTCGATTCGCTAGTTTTTTTCGCGACGCCGTCCGGTGACGGCGAGGCATCGTTAGAACTTGAATTCCGCACCGACGCTCAAGCCGAGGAAGAAGATATCGTCGTTGACGTTGATATCGCTTCCCGTGTTGGATGCGATCACATCCGAGAACTGGTTCGGAGCGGTGGCGACACCGGTCAAGTACCAGAACTCGCCGCCGGCACGCAGGGTCAACGCCTCACCGAGTTGGTATCGCATCCCCGCACCGAGTTCAAAGAAACCGGCGATTTGAGCGTCCTCGTCTGAGTTCGCCAGTACGGCGGCACCCTCATTGACGAGCGTGAAGTCGTTTTCTGCGAAGTCCAGATATGCTCCGGCACGTCCACGGAAGTCGACCGACCCGTGACAACTGACCGGGTACAGCGCGTCGATGCCGATTTGGCCACCGAGTAAACGGTTTTGAGTGCTGCTCAGTAGTTGTCCCGTGTTGCCGAGATTGTTCTGGCTGTAGTAGTTCAAGTCCTCGTCGAGGCTGATGTAGCGTGCCCCGTAGAGCACTTTCACGAGGTCGTATCCCACGAGCGTGCGGCTCGCTTCCATGCTGTAGAGCTGCGAGTCGTAGGTTTGCGACTGGAAGTTCGAGAAGGATTCGGGTCGTGCGGCAACGGCCGGAATTTCGGGGCTGACACCAGGCACGGCTGGACCGGCGGGGATGGCACCTCGAGCCGGCGTATTGACGAAGGCAATCAAACTACCCGAGTCCACTCCGAGACCATCGACTAGCGAGGTGCGAATGCGAGTGCCCGGAGCAGCGGTGAGGCTGGCGGATTGGTCCCAGTCGTAGACACCTATAAAACTGAATTCATAACCGCGTTGACAATCGGGAACCGCACCGACGGTGATGCGTGGTGCCCATTCGTAGTCGAAGCCGTCGAGCACCATATTGGGGCTGAGCGAAGTCCGTTCCTCGCCAGCTCGCCGCATGTACAGGCCTTCGATCAACGCGTATTGGTAGGGATTGCACGGGGTGCCGCAGGCGGTTGGCATACCGGACCCGAAGCGGGGTTGATAGTCCATGCCGCCATAGCCACCGCCCCCCAGACCGCCGCCCGCCATCGCACCACCGCAAGATCCGTTGCACCCCGAAGAGCCGCACGTCGCACACCCTTCGCTGTAGCTGACGGCAGCGACCGACCCGGCGGCGAGCAGACTGTTTTCGGCGAGTCCGTTGGCACGCATCACTTGATTCGTGGCCGTGGCTCCCGATTGCTGGAACGAGGCCGCGTTGACGACTCGGTAGTGATCACCCCCGTAGGCCATCGCACCGCCAGCGGTTTGGGTGGTAGCGGATGGGAATCCGTAACCGATCGGTGTTTGTCCATGTGCGGTGCCCGAGAGCATCGCTGCGGCACCGAGCGTGGTTATCCCACAAAGGGCAAGCCAGCCACGCAGGCGGTCCCCGAATCGTTGTTGGATCGAATAGATCGTCATGATCGAACCTCGTTGACTCTCGGTGCGGAAAACAGTGACCGCGCGGGAAGTGGGATCTTGGTTAGGTAAGTCAAACAGCAAACAGACATCGCTCGAGCGTGAGCTCAGAACCATCGCACTCGCTAGCGAATTCGCAGTTCATCGACGACGGGTATCAAGCACGTTTTGCGGACCATGCGTAGGATGCTGGCCGCCGAATCTTGGTTGTCACAGTCACCGGTAACGATGAGTTGGCCACCGGACTGACGAACGTGAACTCGGCACTTTGAGAACGCTCGGGCGATGGACTGGTTGAGCGTTTCCGTCTTATCGCCCACGGCTTCACCCGAGGTGTCGGTAGCATCTCCGACATGAACTCGGAAGACTCGCATCTTCGGTTCTTGCCCGTCGCCGGTATCGGCCCAGACCGTGAGGTTGGTGATCCCACGACCCGTGCCAATGAGTTTGAGCTCGCTCGTTCCCGACGTCACCGCTTGGCAAACCGCTTGGTCGGCAACGGCAACGCGTCGGAAATTGCCACCGATCGTCAGCGTGCGAACTTGAGTCTTGGTCATGTGCAGGTCAACCGACGCCGACACCGTTTGAATCGGATTCAGCGATCCCAATGACGACGGCTCCGTCGGCCTCGTCACCGACTGCGTCGGCTCGGGCGAGAGGCTATACGATTCAACGCGGGTCACCGTGGGCCGAACCAACGAGATGCCTTCGATCGAATCGTTGCGCACGATCGACAAGGGCGGCGATGATACGGCGACGGGCGGTCGATAGCGCTGAGCCGACGATACGGTACTTGCGACCGCACCTCTATCTTCCGACTTCTTAACACCCATTCCGTGCGGCGGCATTGCCGAGTGCACGCGTGGCATCTCGGCCACGTCGGTAGTTCGCGGTAATTGCTTGAGCGGAAGCCCGGGCGTCTCGGCGATGTCGATCGCCATCAGGGGTTCGGCGGAGCTCACCGGTGGAGAGCCTTCGGCCAACGTATCCTCGGAGTCAAGCATTTCTGAGGAATCAACCGCAATGGCGTCCTCCCGGGGAGTGATCGGATCCGCGTCGGACATCGAGAACGAGAACGGCTCGGCCACAACAACGGTATCCCCGTCTTCGAGCTCATCGGCCACGAGAGCGTTATGGTCCGGCGAGGCGGCGCTAGCCGGTTCGCCTTCCGACACGTCGACGGACGCCGTGAAGTCCGCCGGCTCATCGACGATCACTTCGGCGCTGGGTTCTTCGTTGTGGTGAATCGAGCCGATCAAGGGATTGGACTGCACCGCCGATCCCGTTGGCTGGGCGATCAGAATTTCCGGAGGCGCGGGAGCGTGGGGGTCGCCGATGCTTCTCAAGCCGACCACGACGCCGATTGGCTTCAAGCGAATCGCCGGGGCTTGGCTATCGGACGCGAGCCGGATGTTGGGGCTCGCCAGCGGCGAGAGCTCGGGCTCGCAGAATGGATTTCCTTGGACGCGGGTGGCATCGGGCGTCGACAACGGCAGCGGCATGATGCGCAAACTGCTCGCGGAATTGTCTGCGGCAAAAACCGGTGTTGATGTGGCGAGAATCATGGCGACCAACAACGCTCGTCGTTGGCAAGCTTGTCGTCGGATCTCGATCGTCGAATTCTTTCGCATAGCAAATACCCCGCCCATCCAAATCATCATTCCGAGGACGCACGTCACCCGCACAGTGACGCCGCCAGATTTCCACCTTGCGAGAAACCACGAGCACACTTGGGGTGCCAGGACTTCTCGTTAGGATGAGTATCGGACCGGGTGGGGTTGGACATTAACGATTCTGTCGGTTCATCCGCCTGTGTCGGTCGTTCCCGTGGTTCCGGCGGTAGCGGATGTGACTCATTTGAGGCCTGTTTGCCGCTTGCGAATGGCCTCATACACGAGCAGCGCAGCGGAAACCGAGACATTGAGGCTATCGACCTGGCCCGCCATGGGAATCTTGACACTCGCAATCGGGATGTTTCCCGGCATCGTTTGCCAGTGCTCGCCGAGCCCCTGCGACTCGCTGCCCACGAGGATGGCGATGCCGCCAGTCATCGGCGTGGACCACATGGGTCGCGATGTCTCGACGCGTGCGGCCAGCGGGATGATTTGGTGCCGGAGCAAGAATTCGCTGACCGCATCCCGCCCGGCGACTGCGACGGGCACCGAAAACACCGCCCCCAAACTCGATCGGATCGCGTTCGGATTGTGGAGGTCGCAATCACAACTCGACAGAATCACGCCGTCAACGCCCGCCGCATCCGCACAGCGAAAGATCGCACCAAGATTCCCAGGCTTTTCGAGTCCATCGAGCACCAGTAACAGCGGCTCACGCGGCAGTTGCAACTTTGCCAGCGGTCGTTCGGGTTCGACGCATTCCGCGACGATTCCCCGAGTCGATTGGCCGTAACTAATCTTCGCCAACATCGCGTCGCTGACGCGGACGAGTTTATCGCTCGCGGTGATCGCACCGCGAATGATGCCCAGAGCCGCGACGTCGTGTTGCGGCCAGGATTCGGTTTTCGGCGGCCAGTGCTCGTCACTGACATAGACAGCGACGAGCTCCAGCCCAGCTTGGATCGCGCGCGCGGATTCTCGCCAGCCATCGACGAGCACCCGCCGGCTGCGGCGGCGAAATCGGTTGTCGCGGAGCCGCACCAGCCGTTTGATGGTCGGGTTGGCGGAACTGGTGATGGTTTCTGGGCCTGATTCAGGCATCGGATCGTCTGCTATCCTGTGGCGAATGGTTTCACACAGGCTAACTAAGTTGAGCAGTAATGGGCGAGGCGGTAACGAGTCAGTTGATCACGACGGAAGCGGTCCAGACAAAATCCCAGCAAAAGGAATTCCTCAAACTCGAAGTCGAGTTGTATCGCGGCAACGCCTACTGGGTGCCGCCGTTGTGGATGAGCCGCAAAGAAAACGTCGGCTTCAAGCCGATGCCATTCTACGACCACGCCGACCGCCAAGCGTTCATCGCCCGGCGTGGCGGCAAGGTCGTCGCGCGTGTTTTGGCAATCGTCAATCACGCTCACAATGAGCGATACAACGAGAAACGCGGCTTCTTTGGCTTCTTCGAGTGTGAGGACAACGTCGAGTCGGCCCACTGCGTTCTCGACGCGGCCTGTGACTGGCTGCGCACCCGGGGGATGACCGATGTTCGTGGCCCCGTGCACCCGAGCATGAACTATGAAGTCGGATTGCTCGTCCAAGGTTTCGATACGCCGCCCACGTTTTTGATTCCCTACAACCTGGAGTACTACGGACGTCTCATCGAGTCCTACGGCTTTGTCAAAACTCAAGATTTATTCAGCTACGACGCGCACATCGCCCAGCTCGAGGATCTCGATCCGAAGCTCAAATTCGTCATCGAAGAAGCGACACGACGATTCAAAGTCAATTGTCGACCGATCAGCCGCAAGAATTTCACCAAGGATGTCCGCTTGTTCCTCGATATCTACAACCAATCGCTCCAGCGAACGTGGGGTTACGTGCCGATGAGCGAGGCGGAGATTAAGCATCAAAGCGAAGGGCTGAAATACTTGATCGTCCCCGAACTCACAAGCATCGCTGAGATCGATGGCAAGGCCGTTGGCGCCGGCTTCGGATTGCTCGATTACAACCAAATCATCGTCAAGATCGGCGGCCGTTTGCTGCCGCTGGGTTGGTTGCGGCTGCTGTTGGGCAAGAAAAAAATTGATCGGCTTCGTTTGATCAGCACCAATGTGATTCCGGAGTACCAAAAATGGGGGCTGGGACTCGTGACGCTGGCCCGCGTGCTGCCCGACGCCATCAAGTATGGCATCCAAATCGGCGAGTTTTCTTGGGTGCTGGAGAGCAATTCGTTGTCGCGTGGCACCATCGAACGAGGCGGTGCCCGGCGGACCAAGGTTCACCGGCTTTATGACCGATCACTGGAAACTGAAACCGAAGCGGCGAGCTGAAATGATAGCGTCCCTGGTCAGACTCCCCCGGTCGGATCATACTTGGCGGATTGCCGATCGGGTCCGTTTGCTGTTTGTCGGACTCGCCCCTGAACTCGCCCCTGAACTTGCCCCCGCCCCCAGCACCGATGTTGCCTGAACGAATCGTGATCACCGGTGCGGGAATTGTCTCGCCGATCGGCATCGGGCTAGATGCCTTCGGGGATGCGCTCGTGGCCGGACACAGCGGAATTCGTTCGTTGGCCGATCGGACGGATGAGGGGGCACGACCCGATGCCGATTCCGAACCGCTCGGTCTGTGGATCGGTGGGCCGATCGTGGACTTTGACGCCAAGGTCTACGTGCGTCCTCGCAAGTCACTCAAAGTGATGTGCCGCGAAATCCAAACCGCTTTCGCGGCCACTCAAATGGCGATGGAACAGGCGTGTTTAGCTGACCTATTGCCGGCGAATGAGACGACGGCGATCCCGGCCGACCGCATCGGGACCGTCTTCGGCAGCGAAATGTTTTATGGGCCACCGGACGACATGATCTCGGCCATGACGGGCTCGTTGAATGCCGACGGGGAGAGTGACTTGGCCAAGTTCGGTGCATTGGCCATGCGAGAGATCATGCCGCTATGGATGCTCAAGTACTTGCCCAATATGCCCGCCTGTCACTTCGGTATCGCCGTCAACGCGCTCGGCCCCAACAACACCCTCGTACTCGGTGAAGTCTCCGGGCCGGCGGCGCTGATCGAAGCAGCCTCGTGCATCTCGCGCGGCATCGCGGATGTGATCTTCTGTGGCGCCGCGGGCACTCGCATCAACACGACGCGAATGAATTACCGTGGCGACATGCCGATCCCCAGCGTGAATGGTTCCATCGCGCACGCCTCTCGCCCACATGACCCAACCTCCACCGGCGTTGTTGCCGGCGAAGCCGCAGCATCGCTCGTCATCGAATCCGAAGCGGCAGCCAGGGCGCGAGGCCAACAACCGCTGGTGATCGTCTCCGCGATGGCGGCAACGTTCTCACCCTCGCCGCGAATGCGAGGTGCAGTGTCAGCCGACGAAGACCGCGGTTCGAGCGAAGCGATTCGTTTGGCGATCGTCGGCGCTCTCAAGAATGCCAACCTCGCACCGAGTGATATCGCGTTGGTGGTCAGCCAAGCGATGGGCGACCCATCGATCGACGCAGCCGAACGTCGCGCACTGGCCAGCACGCTGCCCGGTGTCCCGGCGACCGCCCCCATCGCCGCGATCGGACACACCGGTGCCGCCGTCGGTACCGTCAACCTCATCGCAGGCATCGTCGCACTGTTGAGAGGCGTCGTTCCACCCACCGTCACCGCCACGCACGCCGTCGCGGAGGCGAACTTGCAATGCGAACCCCGGCCACTGGTCGGTGACCACGTGCTTTGCCTGGCTCATACCTCCGAAGGCAACGCCGTCGCCGTCATTCTCAGTCGACCGCTTGAGTCGTAACGGATCGATCAACCCTCTCCGCCGCTCGGTGTCTCCTCACCGCATTTCCTCAGCGCCTAGCGATGCGATTTACTGCGGGACGACCTCCATAACCTCGAGCTTGGCGTAGAACTTCGATGTTGAGTATTCAGCGGTGTTGGCCGTTTTCGGATGGAATCCCAGTACAATGATGACCTTGCCCACCTCGACTTGTGGACTGCGTTGCGTCGTTGGTCCCGGCGTAAAACCTTGGTTCACCTCATCGAACTTTGTGGTCGTCCCAAGGTCCGTGAAATGCAATGGACCACGACCACCGTCCAGCTTCAATTTTCCGTCGTCGACCTGCAACCGAAGTAACGTTTCTTCGAGAAATTGCTTCAAACGCGGAGGCTGCGGCACTTGTGGGTGCATGAACATGTATTGCCGGTCGAACACGACGGAAAAAGTACCAGTTTCAATACCTGTAGCAACCAAGTCAGTCGAGTCCGCACGACTCAAAACATATCGAAAGCTGATTCGGACGGGTCGAGCGACATTCAAATCTTCAACCAGCTCCTCGTTCGAATTCACATCAATCAATACCTTTTCCGGGGCGGAAAAGTAGCCGTGTGCCTCCGCCGCCAGTCGGTATTCACCGATCCTAACGTTTTGGAATGCATACTGTCCTTGCTGATCGGCCTTGGTTTTCAATAATCCCATCGTCACATCCGCGTTCGGCACGGGCTGGCCGTCCAAATCGCGAACGATTCCTTTCACGGCAAAGGTTTTGTTGGATTCAATAAGGTTTAATTGAATGACTCCCAA
>JBBSJZ010000153.1:0-11193 GCA_038256795.1 Pirellulales bacterium
AGCCCGGTGCCGGCAGCGACTTGACGGCGCTCAAAACGACGGCGGTTCTCGATGGCGATGAGTACATTGTCAACGGCGAAAAGTTGTTCATCACCAATGCGATTCCTGGACGCACGATCGGACTGGTGTGCAAGATCGAGGGCAAGCCGAGTGTGCTCGTTGTCGATTTGCCGGCGCAAGAGGACGAAACGTTTCACTTGAATCGCTACGGCATCTACGCGCTGCGTCGGGCTCACAACAACGGACTCGTGTTCCGCAACTTTCGCGTGCCGGCGAGCAATTTGCTCGTGCCCGCGCAAGGGGACGGATTAACGATCGCGTACCACGGGTTGAATCTCGGCCGTGTTTCGCTGTGCGCTAATGCGGCGGGAACGATGCGCTGGATGCTCGGCGAGATGTTGCCCTGGGCGGCCTACCGTGAGACGTATGGACAAGCCATCGATCGACGCGAACTGGTGCGTCGCCGAGTCGGGCACATGGCGGGGTTAATCGTCGCTTGTGATGCAATGACCCAGTGGTGTGCGGGGTTGATCGATGCCGGGTATCGCGGTGAGATGGAATGCATCATCGCTAAGATTTTCGGCAGCGAATCGCAAAAGGAAGCCGCGATCGAGCTGCTGATGAAAACACACGGGGGGCGATCGTTCCTCGCGGGTCACTTGTTCGGCGATAACGTTCATGAGTTTCTCGCACCCTGCATTTATGAGGGAGAGGGCGAGATGCTCGGGATGGCGTTCTTCAAGTCGCTCGTCAAGCACCACGGTGTGCGATACTTCGAGCCGATCGGACGAACGCTCAACGAACTGGGCATCACGCAGCCGAATCTCGCCAATCCAGCGCACCTGTGGGCGCTGCGCGGTCCGATGGTTTCGTATGCCAAGTGGTTCGCATCGCGAGTGCTTCGCGGGTCGAGTTGGTCGTCGTTGCCGGATATGCCCAGCGAGCTGCGCGGGCATGCTAGGTTCGCAACGCGGTTGCTCTCCAAATCCGGGATGACGATTAGCGGCACAATGCGCAAGCACCAACTCAAGTTGGCGGATCGCCAATGCCGCATGTCCGCGTTGTCATCGACGGTGCAAGCGGCCGTCGTGATGCTCGTCACGAGTTTGCACGCGGCCAAAAGCAATGATGCAGTAACGCGAGCGGCGGCGGATGCGGTGTGCCGACATTTGCGACGTCAAATCACGGGACAAGCGTCGAGCGACGGCGATTTCCGTCAAGTCACTGAGCTCGGTACCAAGATCGCGAACGATGGCTGGAACGAACTCAGCGGTGTTCACGCGACCAAAATCATGATGCCCTACAAGTAAGGAACTCACGCGATGAAGTGGTGGGATTGGAAGAACCTCATTGGATTGAAGTTGGAACGTGACGCGCGTGCGGCATGTGGCACTGCGATCGCACTGGGGGGGGGTGGTGCGCGAGGTATTGCCCACTTGGGCGTGATGCAAGCCATCGGTGAGTGCGGAATTCAAACCGAGCGCATCGTTGGGGTCAGCATGGGAAGTTTGGTCGGTGGCATGTGTGCCATCGAACCGGACATCCAAAAGGTGCAGACCCGAGCGATTGAATTTCTGCACTCGCCGATCTTTCAAAGGAAACAGCAATTATTGTTCGGCGATACGCCGAGTCGTTCGGCAACCGAGGACGTCGGCATGTTCGCGTGGTATGACCGCATGAAGCAATTCGTGTCGGCGCACCGCCGATTCAATCGTGCGGTGACGGCGCCGTCGCTGATGCCCAAGACGTTGATGTGGGAAGCGATCGAGTACTTACTGCCTGACATCGATTTGCAAGATCTACCGATCCCACTCAGCGTCGTGTGCGTGGACTTGCTCAGCGGTCATCGCATCGTGCTCGAGAAAGGTTCGCTGCGCGAAGCCGTGCACGCCTCGACGGCTATCCCCGGTTTCTTCCCACCGGTGAAGTGGGGTGAAATGCTGTTGTGCGATCTTGGTGTGTTCGATTCATTGCCCAACACGATCGCCAGATCGTATGGTTGCGGCTTGACCATCGGGGTCGATGTCGGCCAAGAGCGCTCACCGATCTCGGATTGCAAAACCGCTTTGGACGTGATGATGCGGATGCAAGACATTGGCGAACAAATGCTGCGCCGGCACGTTCGCAACAACGCTGACATCATCGTCCGTCCCAATGTCGGGCACGTGCCATGGTTCGATTTCCGCAGCGCCGAAGAACTGATTGACGAAGGTCGCCGAGCGGGCCACGAAGCGATCCAGCACTGGAAAAACCATCACGGCACTTGGGACACCGCCACCGACGTCATCGGCTGCGATGTCCGTGTCCCCCGGCACCGCCGGTTCGCACCGACGGGTGAACGTCGACTTCACCAGTGATCTCCAATCGAGGGGCACCGTGGCTGGGTTAACGCGATTCGGAGCTTGATTTCGCTGGGGCCACGAGCACTTGGCCAGTGGCGAGCAATTTTTCGCTCAGCTGATCGTAAGGCACCTGCTGCACCGGACAGTCCAAGTCGATCGCCATCGCCGCAGCGGTTGCGGCTGAGTGGCCGAGGATCATGAACACGGGTTCCATGCGAATTGAACCGAAGGCGATGTGCGAGCTGCTCGGGCAAACGGGGACGAGCAAGTTTTCGCATTCGGATCGTTTCGGGACGAGCGAATCGTAACTGATCGCGTAGGGACCACGCGTGGAGCAGGCGATGTCGCCTTCATTTTGCACGTAGCCCGCGGGGGTGATGTAGCGCTGGACGTTGTGCGAGTCCATCGTATACGACCCCATGCCGATACTGTGGGGTGTCGGCAATTTCTTGGTCAAGTGATTTTCCGTCATCACAAAATCGCTGACCATGCGGCGGGCTTCGCGAATGTAAAGCTGGTGCGGCCAGTGGTCGTTGTCGACGAATTCGTCTTGGGCGAGACCCCAGGTGCGGATCGTGTCGGCGATTTTTTGAGGGACGCGTGGATCGGTGGTCAGGAAGTACAACCAACCACGCTGGTACAATTCATGCTGCGCGATAATTTCGCGACGGCGTTCGTAACTGGCTTCGGGGTAGTCATAATTGAAGCCGATGTTATCCGTACTCATGGGCCCATGATTGTTGGTATCGGTCTTGCGGTTGGGGATGTCATCAAATTTATTGAATACGTCCATCCAACCTGCGTTAAAGACGCGCGCCATCAACTCGTATTGCTGAGGGTCGTAGCCGTCGGGTTTTGCAAATGCCACCCGGTTATCGGGATGGTTGGTCAAACAGAGGCGAAAGCAATAAGCTTGGATCTTGTTGTCCGCTTCGCCGAACTTGCCGGGCGGTTGATCACTGACGAGGGGAATCACGCCACTGGCAGCATCACCGGGGATGACGTAGGGGTCGACGCGTTTCTGCAGCACGTCGAAGTGGTGCGAGTGATGCAGAACCCCCGTTTGCACTCCGTTGAAGGTCTCGTTGTAGGTCGCATTGGATTCGCGACCGACGTGGAAACTCACCCCCGCCGCAGCCATCAAGTCGCCTTCATAGGTAGCATCGATGAACACACGACCGACGTACGTGGTGCCATCGAGCGTGGTGATGCTTTGAATTCGTTGCCCGAGTAACTTGACGCCGGAAGCGCGATCGAGCCAGCGGTCACGATCGACACGGATGCCTTCTTCAGCCATCCACTCGTCGTAGACTTTCTCTGCGACGTGCGGTTCAAAGATCCACATCGTGCCCTCACTCGCGTCCATCGCGGTGGTGCCCTGACCTCGGTTACCGTACGACTCACGTGCTTGCCAGATCCAAGCGTCGGTTTGGGAGTAATGCTTCCAGACGCGATGATAGAACTCGCGAGAGAGACCACCGATGACCCGCTTGTCGCCCGAGTCGGTCCAACCCAGGCCGCCGCTGGAGAGCCCCCCGAGGTGCCGGTCGGGGGAAACCACGACCACGGATTTGCCCAGCCTTTTCGCCGCGACCGCACTGGTCATGGCGGCGGAGGTGCCCCCGTAAATCACGACGTCAAAGGCTTGCTCCGCACCGGCACCGGGGTCTCGTGCCGCGAGCGGCTGAGCATGAATCACGACGAGCTGGATGGCAAAGATGAGGGCGGCCACGTCAATCACGTGGGCTGAGACGCGTCGGAACATCGGGGACTCGGGGGCGAGGGAGCGGTTGGTCATGACGGCGAAGCGACAGGCGAATCGCGAGCCAGCGTTGCGCGATCGAGTGTGGTACAACCCGGAACTGCGCGAGACTCAAACGTTCCATGGCGCGCCCGACTCGACGGTCACATCGACGACCTAAGCTTAATTGATCCGCAGTTGATTTGCGGGGGTAGGTATCATGGCCGCCGACAAATACAATGAGCCTCGCGTCGGCCATTGGCCCTGCCCCCTGCCTCTTGAACCTACCTTGTGAGTTTGTCGTTGGTGTCCGAAGTCTGGAACCCTGGAATCGTTTTTGCCGACCTCACCGACGTAGGAATGCGACGGGCGAACAACCAAGACTCATTGGCATGCTTGCCAGCGAAGTCTGCGGAGCGATTTCGTGCCCGCGGTCATCTCTTCGTCGTTGCTGACGGCATGGGCGCGCATGCGGCGGGTGAGTTGGCGAGTCGGATGGCGACGCAGCGGATTTCGCAACACTATTTCAAGACCACGCTCGCGGATGCTGGCGATGCGCTGCGTGAATCGGTGTTTGAAGCCAACAACGAGATCCATCGTCGTGGCCAGCAGAACCCAGAGTTTCACAATATGGGGACGACGGCGAGTTCGCTCGCGCTCACACCGGCTGGCGCCGTGATTGCTCACGTCGGCGATTCACGCGTGTACCGGCTGCGAGGTGAGACGTTTGAGCAGCTCACGTTCGATCATTCGCTAGTTTGGGAAATGGAAGCGAGTGGGCAAGTGCTAGCCAACAGTCCGCTGCGTCATTCGATCCCCAAGAATGTGATCACGCGATCGCTCGGCCCGAATGCGGAAGTTGCGATCGACGTCGAAGGCCCGTTTCCGGTTCAAACGGGGGACACGTTCTTGCTCTGCAGCGATGGGCTCACGGGCCAGGTCGAGGACCACGAGATCGGAGCGCTCGTCAGCTCGTTACCACCGCAATTGGCCACGCGCGTGCTCGTCGATTTGGCCAATCTGCGAGGCGGTCCGGACAACACGACGGTAATCATTATTCACGTCGAGAATGCGGAACATTTCCTGGACGGTCCGAACCCGGTGGCGTCGGGCGGGATGTTGTCGTGGCCGTTGTTCCAGCGTGTGGCGCCTTTATTGGTCGCTGTGACGGTCGGTTGTTTTCTCATCGCGATCGGTTTCGCAGTGGCCGCGGCTTGGGGACAAATGATTGTCGCGATGGTGCTCGGGTTGATCGCCACGATCACCGCGGTCGTCCAGTACCGCGGCGTTAATCCTCGCAGTAGCCGCTTTCCGCCTCAACCCGCGGCGGGAGGTGAAGCGCCGTATCGACGTTACAGCGCCGCAGCGACACAGGAACTGCACCGCAAACTCGCCGATACTGTCGAGGCTTTGCGTGGCGCGTCGAAGACGAAGCAATGGATTTTGGACTGGAGTCATGTCGATCACTTGCAACAGCAGGGTCGCGAGGCACTGGAACAGCAACAGCCCAAAGTCGCGTTGCGGCAGGAGGCTGAGGCGATCATCGAAACGATGCGGCAATTGCGAGAGCAGCGAAACCGTCCTGCCGCCGACGAATCCGCGATCGATTACTAGGCACGCTAATCTGGACTTGCCACCGGGCTCGAGGGATTGGGATAGTCCTGGGTCGTTGCGACAACCCTTCCACTTTCCATCGCTATCAACCTCGACAACGTGACACGGATCGACCGCTACATCCTCGTGCTATTTTTACGGACCGTCGCGGTCTGTTTTTGTTCGTTGGCAGGCATCTTCATCGTGTTTCACGCGTTCACGAGCATGGACGAGCTCGCCGCCCAGGGACATCGTGAGGGGGGTCTCATCCGCGTCATGATGCGGATCTACGGCCCCTACATGCTGTTGTTATTCGATTGGACGGGCTCGATCATCGCGATGATGGCGCTGCTGTTCACGGTCGGTTGGCTGCGACGAACCGGCGAATTAACGGCGACGTTGTCCGTCGGCATCTCACACGGCCGCATCCTGCGGCCCATGATTCTCGCCTCGCTAGCGCTCGTTTGCGTGCAGTGCTTCAATCGGGAATGGTTGCTGCCCCAGCACCGTGACGCGCTGTCGATGAAGGCGAAAGAGTTCGGCGAAGATTCGGCTCAACCGGTGCTGCCGAGCTACGATCGCACCAGCGGCATCCTCTTTGAGGGCGTATCACTAATCGCCAAGCAACACTTGATCTACCAGCCCAACTTGCGGATCTATGGCGAGTTCGCTGGCTTCGGCGATCTGCTGCTCGCGGACTCGGCCCAGTGGACGGAAGCGGATGCGAATCACGCCAGCGGTTATCTGCTCACCAACGTCAAACGCCCCGAGAAGATTGACCAACTTCGCTCCGTCGGTACCGCCGAACGGCTCATTCTCATGACGAGCGCTGACCAACCGTGGTTGAGTTCACGACAGTGTTTCGTCGCGACTACCATTCATTCGGATCTCTTGCAAACGAACCAATCGGCGAAGCGTATCGCCTCGATTCCCGAGTTAATCGATCAGGTGCAGAACCCCGCAGTTCACAGTGCCGCGAGCGTCCACGTGTTACTCCATGAACGCATTCTCCGGCCGCCGCTCGATTTCGCTTTGGTGCTGCTCGGATTGCCGCTCGTGATCAATCGTAGTGGACGCAATATGTTCGTGATGATTGGCTACGCGATCGGCACCGTACTCGCATTTTTCTTAATCAAAACCGTGGCCGGGGCGATGGGTGGTAGCGGCTACCTGATTTCACCGAGCACCGCGGCTTGGATCCCGATCGTGATACTCGGTCCGATCGCTTACATGCGACTGCGCGAGATCGAGACGATATGACGCCCGCCGATATTTCGGTCGTCATCCCCACACTCAATGAGGCCCACTCGGTCCGCTCGTGCGTCGAATCGGTCGTCGCCGCCGGCGCCGGCCAGATCATTGTCAGTGACGGGGGCAGCGACGATGCCACCCTCGAGATGGCTTCCCAGGCCGGAGCGACCCAAACGGTGCGTTCGATTCCCGGTCGAGGTATCCAACTCAATGCGGGAGCGTTCTTCGCTCGCGGTGAATTCGTGTTGTTCTTGCACGCCGATAATCGACTCGCGAAAGAATCGCTGAGCCAAGTCGTTGATGCGGCCGAGCGAAGTCCCAAACTCGTGTGGGGCGCGATGCGTCAACGCATTGAGAGCGACCGCTATGCGTATCGGTTTCTCGAACGTGGCAACGCGATGCGGGTGCGGATCCGCGGAATCGCGATGGGCGATCAATCGTTGTGGGTTCGTCGCAGCGAGTTCAAACGCGTCGGCGGCTTCCCCGAAGTTCGTTTGATGGAAGACGTCGAGCTGTCGCAAAAACTTCGCCGGCTGAGCTGGCCGGTGCTGCTGCAGGGACCGACGGTTGTTTCAGCGCGGCGCTGGGAAGCACGTGGAGTAATCCAACAAACGCTGCGCAACCAAGTGATTCAAGTCGCTCACGCTTGTGGTGTGGCGCACGATCGCTTGGCAAATTTCTATCGCTGAATACCTGGGGTCATCAATTCCGCTATAAAGAACGCCACTGGCATTGCCCAACTCTTTTCTTCTTTTCTTTGCGGATTCTCCGATCATGGATTGTCGAACCACACGCTGCGGCGCGCTCGTCGCGTTGTCGCTGAGTCTACACCTCTCACCGATGCTCGCTGGGGCAACGCCTTTTCAACCGAGCGACGAGATACCGCCGCCGATTGCCACGGAGACGATTCCTACATCGATTGCCAAGGATGATGTGCTGCTTGAGCAAGAGTTGCCAGCACCGCGAGCGAGTGCGACGGGGTTATCGAATCATGACGCTGGGGGAGAGCAAGAATTGCCAGCCCCCCTGGCGAGCACCACGAAACCCTGGGTCGGTGCCAAGCTCAACAACGCTCGCCCCGAGATCGTTTCGGTGGTCCGCAAGTCGCCCGCCTACTTCGCTGGATTGATCCCCGGCGATTTGCTGGTGTCGGTCCAGTCTCAATCGGTCCGTACGACGGCGGAAGTATTGAAGCGGCTGGCTAGTCAACATCCTGGAACGCCGCTCAAGTTGAAGCTGATCCGCCGCGGAAAACGCTACAGCGCCACGTTAACGCTGGGGAGTTTTTACGACCGAGATGCGATGGCCACTGCTAGGCCATAGCCGTGACTCGACGCTACCAACCGCGACGATGCTGATGGACCGGCACGCTGCGGTAGTAGTGATAGGATGGCGGTGAGTAGTTTGGCATGACGTAAGTTTCTTCGACAATCACCGGTGCAGGCGTGATCACCACCGGTTGAGAAGCGACGACGGTACGTGATGAGCCGACGCGAGCTTGCTGCATCACCGAGATCACCGATTCGGGAACGCCTTGCTGGTGCAACGAAATGATGTCCGACACCTGCATTTGTTGCTGGACACCACGTTGGTTGATTTGGTTGATCATCACGATTTCGCTGAGCCCGCTGCGGCTCATCGCGACCACGTCGTTGAACGATACCGCTGACTGCTGCTGGTACACCTGCTGTTGCTGGATCACTTGCTGCTGTTGGATCGCGTAGGTTTGACGCTGCTGCTGTTGTTGATTGTAGTAGTAGCGATCTTGGGCACGTTCCTTATCGGACGCGTTTCCGAGCACACCACCGGCCACGGCACCGAGGGCGCCACCGATCGCGGCACCGGCGCCGGCCTTGCGGCTGTTCTCGCCGATGATCCCACCAGCGATCGCGCCACCGATGGCGCCGAGAGCGACACCCCGCTGTGTCTGCTGTGAAACACCGATCGATGGAAACAGCAGCAGTAACACCATTGCAGCGAAGACGAGTTTGCGGGTCATCATGAGCCACGTCATTTTTGTTGGGGTAAAGCCGACCGACACTCCCCGGAATATCGGCATGGGTGACATGGTTACTGAGAACCAGCTGTCCAAATCAATGCCATTTTCGTCAAGACACGGCTCGCCCGTTCTACAACTGGCCCTTCCCATCCACCCAACTGTTCAATTCGCGATCCGCTTCGGCGCGTGGACTTGAGTCGTAAGGTGCGTCGTCATCATCCGAGCCGAGTGCCGTACCGGCCAGCTTGAGCACACCGAGCGTTGCCATCGCCCCCACCCACATGAGACCGTAAGCGACCGATTGAACCATCGTTTTTATTTTAGACTCACGCCCGACGTCGCTGAGGTCCGGTGGATCTTCCGCCACCGCGCTGACGTCGTTCGCCGGGATGACTGGCGTGGAGGTATCGTACGCAACCGTTTGCAGCAGATTGTGAAACTCGCCGCTCTGCGTGATCGGCCGTAATTTACAACCGGTGCCCACTAAGAAGCACAAACAAATCGTGAGGCAGCGAAGTTGGAATCGAGCAGGCGTCACGACGGGGTCCTAGAGACGGGGGGAGACGTAGTTCACCTTGCCAGCTACAGCAAACCGCCACACGGTGTCAATCTCAATGCGTATCATGTCATCACCACCGATTCGAGCTGGCGAGGGCTATCGGCGAAGGATGGTCCTCCGTGGTCGCACTGTTCAAGCCTCTACGGTTCAGTAGGACCGGTGTACAATCAGAACGGCTTAGCCGACGTTCGTTGAGCGGCAACCACTTGCCGCGGGTGCCGATTAAAACCGATGGCTTTCGGTTTTTCAGTCACAGCTTCGAAGATGGCAAGCAAACACAGATCGTCCTACTTCACGACAAAGACACCTTTTGGAGAGATCGAATGAGCAGCGTGCAAACCACGAATTGGCCGGATTTGGCAATTGGACTTTATGACCGTTTGACGGGCCGAGGAGCGGAGATCGTCTACGAATTTCAAGAATTGAAGGTTCAAGTTCCCAGCGGCACCGGGTCTGAAGCGGAGCACGCCCAGTGGGTTCTCAACGGCAAAATAAAGATTTCGACGAGCGACAAGGGTTCGTCCCCAAACTAATCGTGATCGGCCGCCTCGATGCCACCGCGGCAGGGCGTCCGATCCGAATTGAAGCGCTGGGAGGGCAAATCGTTGTCCACGTTGAGTCGTACCGAGATGCTTGGTTTTTGAGACGCAGCTTCTCATCGCGGGTCCGGCCTGCACTGCTCACTGCAAGTCGAGTGGGTTTGGAGGTGCTCGTGTCAGTGTCCGGCCGAAGGAGTATTTCACTCGCCCCGAATCCGGGTTGGATCACGCGGTTGCTTCTTCGTTAGAAAACGTTCGGTTGAGTCAATTGAGAAGCCATGGACAGTATTTTGTCGGAACCGACTCAACGAATTTTATTGACGGGATCAACCGGGTACGTCGGTGGGCGACTCCTGGCGATTTTGGAGGAAAACGGTTCAGTGCTTCGGTGCATGGCGCGCCGACCCGAGAACATTCGCGACCGAGTCGGCCCGATGACGGAAGTCGTGCAAGGTGACGTGCTGAAAATGGAATCTCTCGCCACTGCGTTGGCGGGAGTCCACACGGCGTACTACTTGATTCACGCCATGGGTACGGGCGACGGGTTTGAGATCGAGGACCGCGAGGGTGCCGCCAACTTTGCCGAGGCGGCGCGGCAAGCGGGTGTGCAGCGGATCATCTATCTCGGCGGACTCGGGAGCGACGAGGATGATTTGTCCGACCATTTACGCAGCCGTCACGAGGTCGGGCGAATTCTGAGGGAATCTGGTGCCCAGGTCGTTGAGTTTCGAGCATCGATCATCATCGGTTCCGGCAGCCTTTCCTATGAATTGGTGCGGGCGCTGGTGAGAAAACTTCCCGTGATGGTGTGGCCGAAATGGGTTTCGACGGAGGCTTCCCCAATTGCCGTCCGAGATGTGCTGGCTTATCTGGTCGCGGCATTAAAGTTGCCGCTTGGCGACAGCAAGATCTATGAAATCGGCGGCCCGGACCGAGTGTCGTATGGCGGCATCATGGATGAGTACGCCAAACAACGCGGGTTGAAGCGGCTCAAAATTCGGGTGCCATTTTTATCGCCACGGATTAGCAGCCTGTGGCTCGGATTGGTCACACCCGTCTATGCACGCATTGGTCGAAAACTGGTTCTCGGCTTGAACAATCCGACCGTCGTCACGAACGATGCGGCGACGCGAGACTTTGACATTCGCCCCGTCGGCATTGCGGAGGCG
>JBBSJZ010000154.1:0-11156 GCA_038256795.1 Pirellulales bacterium
GGCGGATTGTCGACTGAGGAAACATTCACGATCACTCAAGCCGGCGGCAACACGGCACCAACGGCAATCGCACTGAGTGCGTCGACGGTCGCTGAAAACGCAGCGTCGGGTTCGGCCGTGGGGACATTCTCGACGACGGATGCGAACTCCGGCGATACGTTTGACTATTCGCTGGTCGCCGGTGACGGCGATGCGGACAATGCATCGTTCTCAATCGTGAACAACCAATTGCAAACCGCGGCCTCGTTCGACTTCGAGACCAAGAGCTCCTACACCGTTCGAGTTCGCACAACGGACACTGGCGGATTGTCGCATGACCAAGCGTTCACAATCACGGTGACGAACGTCAACGAGGCTGCGACGACGCTCAGCTTGAATAACGTAAATATCACCGATGGAGACGCTTCGGGAACGGTCGTCGGCACGCTTTCCAGCAATGATCCTGATGCGGGGGACGTCGGCTCGCTCAGCTACGCGTTTTCCGCCGGCTCGGGTGATACCGATAACTCGCTGTTCACGATCTCCGGCGATCAGTTGCTTACCGCCTTCGAAGCCGATTTCGCAACTCGCTCTTCGTACTCCATCCGCGTCCGGGTAGAAGATGCCATGGGGGTGGGAACGGACCAGGAGTTCGTGATCACGGTCAGTGACGTAAATGCTGCACCAACCGCCATTACATTGAGTGCTAACTCCGTCGCCGAGAATCGTGTCGCGGGAACACCGATCGGAACCTTCACGAGCACGGACGAGAACCCGCTCGATACACACACTTACTCGTTTGTCAGTGGGCTCGGTGATGACGACAATGCTTCGTTCAACATTGTCGATGACGAGCTTCGAGTTCTTTCGCCACTCGACTTCGAGTCCAAGTCGACCTACACGGTTCGCGTACGTTCAACCGACTCTTCTAATTTGACGTTCGATGCGGTGTTCACGATCCTTGTCTCGGATGCCAATGACGGACCCACCGCCATCGCGCTGAGCCAGAACAGTGTCAATGAGAACGTTGCTGTCGATTCACAGATCGGCATGTTCACGACGGCGGACCAGGATGCTGCGGATGTCCCTGTTTACACACTCGTCTCGGGCCTTGGAGATACCGACAATAGCTCATTCTCGATCAACGGGAATGAACTCCGTACCGCGACAGCACTCGATTTCGAGACCAAGTCGAGCTACAGCATTCGGGTCCGCAGCACTGACCCTGCTGGCGAGAGCTTTGAGCTCACGATGACGATCAACGTGAACGATGTGAACGAGACCCCGACGTCACTCAGCGTTAGTCGCACCTCGTTCGCGTCCGCCGAGCCAGCGAACTCGCTCGTCGGTTTGCTGGCGTCCCAGGACCCGGATGCATTCGACATCTTCAGTTACGAACTGGTCGGTGGCGATGGTAGCGATGATAATGCGTCGTTCATGGTCGATAACACGAATCAATTGAGATCGACAGAAGCCTTTGATAGTGCGATCAAGGACACCTACCTGCTTCGCGTCAGGACGACTGACTCAGGCGGATTGACGTTCGAGCAACCCCTGGTGATCACGATTGTCGAGGCGAATACTGCTCCCACGGCAGTCTTAATCTCCAGTGCAACCGTACCGGTTGATTCACCGGCTGGGTTTGTCGTCGGATTGCTCTCGTCCAGTGATGCCAATGCGACCGACTTCCACACCTATTCACTCCAATCCGGGGTTGGCGGTGACGATAATGTATTGTTCACGATCGCCGGTAACGAGCTGCGTGTGCAAGGAGTGATTGACTCATCGACACCGACCAATTTGTCAATCCTCGTCCGCACAACGGATCCGTACGGGTTAATTCATGACGAGATTATCACTATCACCGTAACATCGGCGCCGTGACATTGATTCGGGCCGCATCGACAAGCCAATCTAGAGCATGCTGAGAACTACCGCCGTACTGGAGCCCGACCGACGCTATCGCCAGGGTGGTCAACTTTTTTTGGCATCGCTGGTGATGTTCTTCCTCAGCTCTATTTTGCTGTACGGAATCTACGCCTACACTCGACGCGATGATCTGCAGACTCAAGCGACATTGCCAATGAGTTTGCTCGTTAGCACCGGGTTCTTGCTGTTGATCAGTCTGCTCGTTCACATCGCGACGAGGACGATTCGGCGAGAAAAGCGAACATTGACAAGCGTGTTACTGCTCACGAGCGCCGTCGCGGCGACGGTATTCGTTACCGTCCAGTGTTTCTCGATGGCCGCCCTGCTCAGTGGTCCGGCGATGCAGTCGGGGACGAGCAAGGGCATCGCCGGGATGGTGGTCGTGCTCGCCATTTTGCACGCGATTCACGTTGGCGGTGGCATCATCTCCTTGGCCATTGTGTCCGTCAAATCGATGCTCGGATATTACGACCACGAACGCCACTGGGCGATCGATTTCGCCGCCCAGTATTGGCACTTTCTTGACATCGTCTGGCTCTGCATGCTCGCCGCTTTTTGGGGCACGTCGGGTGGGTTTTAATCCCTCATGCTGGGCTCGTAAGGAATGTCTTCGATCATGTCCATCGGACGTGGGGCGACGTGCAAACCGGCGTCGCGGAACAATCCATCGATGGCCTCTTGAGCTTGATTGACGATACTTTCGCGGGTCTGGCCCTTGTACCGTTTCGGTGCAGCGGAAGGACTGATCGGCCCTTTGAATCCGGTCGTCGACAAGTGCTTCACAACCGCGACTAGGTCGAGCGGACCCGTTTTCTCGGGCAATACGCGGTCGCCAGATGTGGCTTCCGCAGGCTCCACATCACTGGCGATCGAGCCGAGACGCGCCGCGACGATCTCTTCGCCCTTGATCGACGTCAATTGCGCCATCGTGCCGCTGCCGATCACCCAGTCACAGGTGTCGACGATGTAGCCGACGTTCTTGGCCGCTACCGCTTTAACGAGCGCGATGAAGCCCTCGACGTCACGAACGAATGGAAATTGTTTGCCTTCGGTGAGCTCCTTCCCCGCCCGGAAGCCGATGCCGAGCTTCACATCCTTGGCCGCGAGAACTTCGGCGATTTGCGCCAATCGGCCGCGGATGGTTTCGAAATACTCGTGGTAGGGCAGCCGATCGGTCGCCGCAGGAATGCGGATGCTGGCCCGACTCGCGCCGAGGTGCTGGACCATTTCGCTGAGCGGATGCAGCGTCGCCAACTGGACCGCGAACGCATCGTCGTCGGCGTCAAGGTTGACGTCCAAATCGAACGCACCGATCTTGATTTCAGCCGCCTTCAAGTACTTTGCGGCGTCATCAATATCCGTCCGCCGCGAACGACGGAACATATCGACCATGTCGACGTCCATGCCGCGGAAGCCGTAGGTCAACGCCAATTCGATCAATTCACTCTGACGACCGTTGATACCCAAGGCTTGGGGTGCAAAATTCTTAAACATTCGATTTCCTATGTAATCTTAACTGTGCCAGCGAAAGTTTCGTGCTTTCGCCATCGGGATTGGGTATCGTCTGGAAGGGTGCTGTGAGCGGGGCCAAGAGTATCGCAGAATCGGGGCCCTCCAGCCAAGGGGCGTTCCCAAAGTCAATATTCCGCCACTCCGTTCCCTCCGCGTCATGAATTCGCCAAGACCCCTCGACCCAACCGCCCGTACACGACCTGGTGCGGGAAGTGTCGTCTTTCTCGGGACTGGAACCAGCGTCGGGGTGCCGGCGATCGGGTGCCAATGCGAGGTTTGCCAGAGCGGCGACCCCCGCAATAAACGCCTGCGCTGCGCGATCCTCGTCCAATGGCCCGATGCAGCGGGTAACCCACAGACGCTGCTAGTCGATACACCCCCAGATCTCAGAACACAGTTGCTGCGTGAACGTATCGGCCTCGTCAACGCGATCCTCTTCACGCACGAACACGCCGACCACATCTTCGGTCTCGACGATGTGAGGCTGTTTCCGTTTCGACTCGGCGCCGCGGTACCACTCTACTGTAACGCCCAAGTCGAAGCTCGCATCCGCAAGTCATTCGACTACGCGTTCATGGACCGTGAAGTGACTCACGAGGGCGCACGGCCACGGCTCGAATTCAAATCCATTGATACCGACGCTTTCGAAGTTTTGGGGACACGCGTCTTGCCGATCCCGATGATGCACGGGCCACACTTCGAGGTGCTCGGGTTCCGCTTCGGTGACTTTGCCTATTGCACCGATACCAATGGCATTCCGCAATCGTCACTCGATCGGTTGCGTGGACTCAAAACGCTCGTCATCGGTGCACTGCGGCACCAGCCTCACGCGACCCACTTCAATGTCGAACAAGCCGTCGCCGTGGCCCAACAAATCGGCGCCGAGCGAACGTTCCTGACCCATATTTCGCATGACTTGGACCACGACACGACCAATGCGATGCTGCCGCCGGGCATCGAACTCAGCTACGATGGCCTTCGCGTCGACCTTCAACTTGTTCCATCACTCAATCTCGATTAACAAACGGCTCAAAAAACAGCTTTCGCTTTTTCCCCTCTCCGCGCGCTTCGTCGGGAGAGGGCATGGCCGAATCCGCCTTGTCCTTTCTCCCCAAGCTTCGTGGGGAGAGAGTGAGGGGCCCACTCGGTAAAGCAGCAAGTCGTTTTTAAGCCGTTGCTCAAGTTAGTCGGAGATCTCGAACCTGCTTTCACGATTGCATAGCTTATGACCGACGAATCATCCCCCGCGCCAGCCCCATCGAAGCATGATCGGTTCAATGCACGATTAGGCATCGCCCTATTCGTCCTTTACCTCGCCTTCTATGCCGGATTCGTGTTGATCAACGCATTCCGACCGGATTGGATGGACACCATTGTGGCGGCCGGATTGAACCTGGCTGTCGTCTACGGCTTTGCGTTGATCGTTTTCGCGATCGTGTTGTCGCTCATTTACGGAGTGTGTTGTCGAGTCGGAGGCGAATCATGATTTACGAACCTTCTTGGTCCGCCATTGGGATCTTCTTGGGATTCGTTTTCGCCGCCGTCGGACTCAGTTTCCACCTCGGGCGGCGAACGCAATCGTCTGAAGCCTACTTCGCCGCCCACGGCCAAATTCCCTGGTTCGTCAACGGCATCGCCTTTGCGGGTGACTACCTGTCCGCTGCGAGTTTTCTCGGCATTTGCGGCATGATTGCGGCCTACGGGTACGACGGATTCCTGTACTCGATCGGGTATCTCGCGGGCTGGGTCGTGGCCCTGTTCGTGATCGCCGAACCGATGAAGAGGCTGGGACGATTTACCTTTGCGGACGCGCTCGACGCTAAGTTCAACTCACGCGGGATCAAGGCGGCGGCAGGTGTCAGCACGCTCGCCGTCAGTATCTTTTATCTGATTCCGCAAATGGTCGGTGCCGGAGTGTTGATTCAACCGCTACTGGGGTTGCCGCACTGGGCCGGTGTCGTGATCGTCGGCGTTGTCGTGATCATCATTGTGGTCACTGCTGGCATGGTCTCAACGACGTGGGTCCAATTCCTCAAAGGCTCGTTGTTGGTCATCTTCAGCACCGTGCTCGTCGTCCTCGTGCTCAATCGCGGACTCACCACCGAGTCGGAGCCGAGTGAAACGATCGGGCCCATCGATCGCAGTGAACTCGCGTCAAATCGCATCGTCGATCGCGCCGTGCTTGTTCCCGAGGGCGGCTGGGTCGACCATCCTGAACTCCTGCGACTGCACTCGATGACGGATGAGGGCTTCGATGTTTTCGTCGTCACACCCACCGGCGATGATGATTCAATCTTGCTTCGTCGCGGCCAAACTCTGACTACGAAAGCGAGTGGCGAACGACTCGTCGGTGGATTGCCCTTGGGTGATCAATCGGGCCAGCGACAATTGCGCGGCGTGGGCAGCGTTTCCAGGCTTCCCGGTGGAGCGGCTTCGACGGGACCCCTCGGGCCTGTTGAGTACCTCAGCACCCTCCGCGAGAGCGAAGTGTTGCTTTGGTCCAAGCTTGATTTGAACGAGGCTGATGGATCGGCGACGACGGTTTATTACCCCAAGCCCGTTGAAGGATCGCGGATCATGCGACCGGGCGAGCACCCGACATTCGCAGGCATTCGTAGTGGCAAGACGGTCGACCGAATCAACTTCCTCTCACTGATGCTGGCACTGTTCTGCGGAACCGCGTCACTGCCGCACATCCTCATCCGTTACTATACCGTCAAGGACGCCGCGGCGGCACGAAAGAGCACGATCGTTGGCATCACCAGCATCGGGTTTTTCTACGTGCTGACGCTGTACCTCGGACTCGGTGCAATGACGAGTGGTGCGCTCGACGTGACGGACTCGAATATGGCCGCACCCCTGCTCGCGCGGAGTATCAGTCAATGGTTGTTCGCCGTCATCTCAGCGATCGCGTTCACGACCGTGCTCGGTACCGTGAGCGGCTTGATCCTCGCCAGTAGTGGTGCGGTCGCGCATGATCTCGTTGGCGGATTTCTCGGCATCGAGCTCTCCGGAACTGCGCAAGTGCGACTGGCAAAGGTAGCGGCCGTGGTCGTGGGTGGAATAGCAATTGTTCTGGGCGTGTTGTTCAAAGAGATGAACGTCAGCTACCTCGTCGGTTGGGCATTCAGCGTCGCGGCGAGTGCGAATTTGCCGGCCCTCGTGATGCTGCTGTTTTGGAAACGGACCACGAGCCAAGGCATCATCGCCAGTGTCATCGTCGGCATGGTCAGCTCACTCGCCTGGGTGCTCACCTCCGCCGACACGTACCAAAAGGTCTTCGGCTGGGACCCCGCCGACGCGCTCGCTCCGTTCAGCCAGCCGGGCATCGTAACGATCCCCCTCGCTTTCGCGACCTTGATCGTCGTCTCACTGCTCACATCCACAGGTCGATCGGCTGGGCACGATTAAAACTCGGGTCGAACAAAGTCCGTCGGTGGAAACCGACACCTACCTCCATTATCGCCGCAGTGCTGCTTGCCGACTGCCAGTCGCCCCATCACCCAGTCGCCCCATCACCCAGTCGCCTAGCCGGTCCACCAGCAGGCGTTTACATTGGGCCGGGCTGAAGCGACCCGCCGGCTTAGTAACACTTCGAGGGAATAGGATTCCATGGCTTCCACGATCGTGATTTTTGGTGCCTCGGGCGACCTGACGAGTCGCAAACTGGTTCCGGCACTCTACAGCCTTTTCAAAAAAAAGCGGCTTCCTGAGAAAACGCAAATTGTCGGAGTTTCGAGAAGTGCCTATGAACACGCCGAATGGCGAACGATGCTCCGCGAAACCACCAGCGAATTCACCGGATCGAGCTTCGACAACGAGACTTGGGAAGCGTTTTCGGCCAACATCTTCTACCACGCCGGTGACATCAAGGATGTCGAGGACTTCAACTCGCTAAGTAAGTTCTTGACCGAGATCGAAGACAGCGTGCAAGCCGGACGCGTCTATTATTTGTCGACGATGCCTCAATTGTACGAGGAAGCGATCCAACAACTCGGCCGTGCCGGACTCAATGACGATACCAACGGATATCGCCGTGTCATCATTGAAAAACCATTCGGTACCGATCTCGCGACGGCCAAGAAGCTCAATGAATCGATCCACCATGCCTTTCGCGAAGACCAGATTTATCGCATCGATCACTACCTCGGCAAGGAAACTGTTCAAAATATTTTCGCGATGCGGTTCGCCAACAGCATCTTTGAACCGATTTGGAATCGCAACTACGTCGACCACGTACAAATTACCGTCGCTGAGGAAGTCGTCATCGGTCGCCGAGCCGGGTACTACGACACCTCCGGAATCCTCCGAGATATGTTTCAAAACCATATCCTGCAATTGATGATGATCACGGCCATGGAGCCGCCCGCGCGTTTCGATGCCGCGCTCGTGCGAGACGAAAAGGTTAAAGTGCTGCACAGCGTTCGGAAGATGATCGGTGGCGATTTCGCGAACAACACCGTGCGCGGTCAATACCATGGCTACCTCGGCGAAGAAGGCGTGCCCAAAGCCAGCCCCACAGAAACCTACGCGGTACTCAAGCTGTATTGTGACAATTGGCGATGGCGTGGCGTGCCGTTTTACCTGCGAAGCGGCAAGGGAATGTCCTGCCGAACGACACAAATCGTGATCCAATTCCGCGAAGTCCCGCACATTCTGTTCGGCCAGAAAACGCGAACGCCCGTCGGCAATCGCCTGGTGATCCAAATCCAACCGGCGGAAGGAATTCAACTCATGTTCGAGACCAAGGTGCCGGATTCAGAAATGAAAACGCGGACCAGCTCGATGGATTTTAATTTCCAGCAATCCGTTGCCGGGCAAGTCGCCCCAGACGCGTACCAGCGACTGCTGCTCGATTCGATCGTGGGCGACGCCAGCCTGTTCGCACGCAGCGACGAAGTCGAGCTCGCCTGGGGCATCATCGACCCCATCATCGCCGCCTGGCGCAGTCCCGCCGCGCCACCGCTGCACGTGTATGAACCCGGCCTCTGGGGCCCGACCGAAGCCAACGAGTGGATGGCCGAGCAAAAGCGAGAATGGTTCGACGTCTGCCCCGTCCTCCAGCACTAAAACTGGACTTGCGAGCAAACAACTCGACGCTACAATCCGTGCTCTCGCAAACCGCACCCCTAGCTCAATTGGATAGAGCATCGGTCTACGGAACCGAAGGTTACTGGTTCGAATCCAGTGGGGTGTACTCCTAAAGCCATAAACCACAACGGTTTATGGCTTTTTTCGTTTCGGCGATTGTATCCAATTTTGCCATCCCCAAGTCGGTATCCAATTTGGGCAATTTTGACGCTCGGCGTCATTGTTGAAATCGTTGCTGAGGCGGTCGCTGTACTCATCCCAAGCCACTGCCCTAAAGAAAATGTGTAGCGGCTAGTGACAGTCAGCCCAGAAAAACCAACAACTGTGACGGACGACGCTCACAGTCCGCTTGGACGCTTGATCGCACTGGCCCTAATTGGCGCCTCAAGTCACGAACTAGCCGGGGAAGCTGATGCAACCGCTGGAAGGAGGTGTTTCGCCAAAATCCGTCCGGTGTCGGCCACCGGAGCACGTTGCGACTTACGTCAGATGTTCTGTTCACAGACGGCTTCAGGGCCGTCTTGAAATAATTCTGAGCTTCGTCGACGCAATACCGTTCGAAAGTCAGACGCCTTGCCTTACCCAGTCTCATCAGGTTTAACTGGGCGAGAAAATTGGAGACGTAATGCCGGAGGGACCTCAATGCCGAGGGATGACTTCACAAGAGCAACAATTGAATTGCTGGCGAAACGGGTGGGTTATGTCTGTTCGAATCCGGATTGCCAGAAACCAACAGTTGGGCCGCATTGGGATGACGATAGGGCGATAAGCGTAGGCGTCGCAGTACACATTGCTGCTGCTTCAGCTGGCGGGCCACGATTCGACGCCATGCAAACGCCAGTGGAACGCAAAGCTTCGTCAAACGGCATCTGGCCAGGGCGGACGCACACTAAGTCATTGGGATTCCAACGACTTGCGCGAGGAAGTTCGGGTTCCAGCCAGTCATTCTGCGACGCATCGCGATACTCTCCTTGTCGTCGACTTGCTTCAGTAGGCTGATCGCGAAGCGTTTAAGCCAGGCAAGATTGTCCGCGAGGATCCGATTGCGAACTCGGTTTTCGTCTTCACGAAACGTGACATCCAAGCACCAGTGAAGTGTGTTCTCGATTCCCCAATGACCTCGTACGCAAGCCGCGAAACGTTTTACACCCAGCGCGAGCGAACTGATGTAGTAGCGAACGTCCGTTGTAAATTTGGTACCGCATTCACTCATTCGAATGACCACGCCGATCGTCTTCATTCCCTTCCATTTCTCTCGGCCCGTCAAATCCTCTGGCACCGCGAGTTGGTAGTACACAAGTTCGTCCTTGCGACCATGACCCTTCATTCGCTCCGTATATTTTCGAGCTACAACATCACTGAAGTCGTTCTCCATGTGGCCGACGATGTATTCGATCACCGCGTCATGAAGCGTTCCCTGATTCCCTTTGAGAGCGAGCACATAGTCACCTTTGGCGTCAACGATCTTCGCTGCGATGGCCTTCTGGCATCCGGCGGCGTCAATCGTGACCACTGAACCTTTGATCTCGATTTGGTCCAATAGCTCGGGGATTACCGTGATTTCGTTCGATTTCTCTTCCGTTGCAAGTTGCCCCAAGCTGATGCCGCGCTGGACAGCCCAGGCACTCACCAGGAACAGTGGTCCAAGATCAGCAGCGCGGTCGTGGCTGCGACGAAGTGCCTTGCCATCAATGGCGATCACGTCGAGATCATCTTTGTCGCGGTTGCCAGAAAGACGTTTGATCCAACGCTCAAAGCAGCCCTGGAAAGCAGCTGGTTTGATCGTCATCAACACTCGACCGATCGTATCATGCGAAGGAATCCCATGCGGAAGTTGAAGCCGCTCGGCCAACCAATCCTCATTACTTTTAGCCCAAACACCGATCGCCTTGGGGCCTTCTGCACCAGCGATGACTGCCATGATGCTGATCACGATTACGTCACCGAGAAGATGACGCTGGTTGATATGCGACCGCGGATCAGGCAGCTCAGCAAAGTCCTCGAGGATACTTTCAACATCAAATTCCGTTTTCTTCTTCTTGGCCAACGCAGTCGCTCCGGACATGATTTCGTGAACTCAAAGTCAACGAAACCAACATCGCCGATATCACTCGACCGCGCTAGCCCAGACCACCCAAAGTGCGCGTTGGCCCTGTCCGCCTTCGCCACCGAAAGACAAAGGGAAGCGGAACAAGACGCGCGAGTTTGACAATGATGTTCTAGCTCGCTCAATCCGCTTCAAGGAAATGGAGGCGACTGAACTGCCACGAAAAGATCACGCTCGTCATCGAAGGACGTTCTTTGACGACGGAATCCTGCAGGATGAAATCGCCGCCTAATTCTGAAACTCAGAACACAACAATTGATGGAGCGGCAAAAAGTCGAATGCAGTCAAATCAATGGAGGGCGGCGGAGCCTATCGACACCTTGAGGGCTGTTCATCTTCCTTTCTGCTGTCGCCCGATCACTTATTGCCGACCCGTCAACAATTGACAGTATCTCCCCAGCAGTTCCCGGTCATAGTGGAAATGCCGTGATTTGCGGGGTTGGCATTTGCTAGCGTCTCGCAATGGACGACGCGATGCTGGGGCGTGTTGGTGGACCTGCAAAATCCTATCATGAGAGCCTTTCGCCGCTTCATGAAA
>JBBSJZ010000155.1:0-11135 GCA_038256795.1 Pirellulales bacterium
GCTTCACGTCGCGGTGGATCCAGCCTTTCGTGTGTAAATAGTAGAGGCCTTCGGCACCCTGGGACACGATCGTGTCGAGCAGGTGAGCGAGAGAATCGGGGCCTCGCCTCAGTGCCTGTTTAAGGTTTAATTCGCTGAACAATTGCATCACCAGGAACGGCGTGCTGTTCTCGACTCGATAATCAAGGATCTTGATCACCCGAGGACTGCTCAAGTCTTTGGCAACCGCGTACTCATGCTTGAGTGATGCGATTTCAGCCTTGTCCTCGCGCGATGCTTGTTTGAGGATTTTGAGCGCGTACCGAGTCCCGTCGCCCTCGTCGATCGCTTCCCAGACTTCACTGGTCATGCCGGAACGAATCAATCTCGCGAGTCGATAGGGACCGAAAAAATCTCGGGACTTCGTCATGACAATGTGCGGTTGAAGGGAATCTTGGTTTTTAATCGTGTCGACGAGCTAGGGCGCTTTCGTAAAGCTCGCGGATTCGCCGAGTCATCGTTTGGTGCCGGAAGGTGTCGGTAAATCGACTCCGCCCTGCCCTGCCCATCCGCAGCCTCCGTTCACTGCTTTCAGCCAGACTCCCGAGCGTCTTCGCCAAGCCGGTAACGTCCGCTGGCTGGACCAAGTAACCGGTTTCGCCGTCAAGCACCACCTCGCGGGCGCCGTCACAATCGTAACTGACGACAGCCTTGCCCGCGATTAGGGCTTGAGGCAATGCGCGAGCTAAACCCTCGCGATAGCTAGCATGCACCAGGGCATCCATCGCTCCGATCATGCGGGGGACCTCGCTCGGATCGACCAGCCCCGCGAAAACGAAGTGTTTCTCGATGCCCAGCGAGGCGATTCGCTCGGCTAACGTCTCACGCAGGATGCCGTCGCCGACGAGCAGAAACCTGACTTGGGGGTGGTTTTTGACCAATACGGCAGCGGCACTGACGAGGTCGTCGTGGCCCTTGAGATGAAATAGCCGGGCGATTTTGCCGATCACAATGTCGTTGTCGCTGAAGCCGAACTGCCGCCGCACGGCTTCGCGATGCTGATCAGCCGCCAAGAACGGCTCGACATCCATGCCGCTGTGGATGGTGGTGAACTTGGACCGCGGCGCGACCTTGGCGTCGACCATGAGGTCAGTCATCGCTTCGGCAACGCTGATCATGTGGTGGCACCGCCTCGCCGCCCACCGTTCACAGCCCTGGAAAAACTTTCTCGCCGCAGCTGATTGATACGGATGGAACGGGGCCCCGTGGACCGTGTGAATGACCGCCGGGACTCGCTCGGCCGAGGCTGCGTAGCGTCCGAGTAGCCCGCCCTTGGCACTGTGCGTGTGAACGACATCGGGCCGGAAATCGCGAATCAGTTTGCGAAGCGAGCGACTGGCCTGGAAGTCGACCCGCGGATGAATGGCACGTTGCAGCTCCGGCAGGTAGCGGACTTCCAGCTCACCCGCCCTGCCCTGCCCCAGCAAATCGCCTTCAGGCCCCGTCGCCGTGCCCGTGACAAGCAACACGTCATCGCCGTACAGTCGGATTAGATCCAAGCAGTTGAGCAGCGTGTTCTCCTGCGCCCCGCCGATGATCATCCGAGTGATGATATGAATGATTCGCAAGTTGGATTGTCCTAAAAAGTTCTATCCCAGGCTGGTTTCGGCCGAGCTCGTCCCGGATTCCAGCGGCCTCGATACTAGGTCGCTACGTCGCTTGCTCTCAGTATATCTGAGGGTGGGTAGAGAAGATTCGCTCGATCAAATCAGCAGCGCTCCGATCGACGCAGCTGTTTCAGTAGCATTTCGGTTTCCAGGGACAAATTTGACTCCAGCTCGGCGAGACGAGACGGAATGTCCATCGACGCATGCAATAAAGACAAGATGATGATTTTGCCCGGTATTCCCGTTTCACAAACAAAAAGATGCTGCTCAACGCGGTAGAACGTGAGCGACTCGTGAAAGGCAGCTTCTTGTCGGAGCAGATCAGGGTTTTCAGCGATCCGAATGATTCCCGCTTCAAGCTTGCCAAGGTACTGTGCCGCAACGCGTTTCCCAAATCGCTGGATCGAGTGCAACTCGACGCCGGCTATGTCCGCAAGCGATCGATCGGTCAGGTACACCATCGGCTTTCGACTCGCTTTCTTGGCCATTATTGGACTTTCTTTAGCAGGCTCCGAAGATCGCCTTTGAATGCGTGCGTGCGACCATCGATAGCATCCTGATATCCTTCGAGGATCGCGTCTCGGGCCGCTGCCGCTTCCTGTCTGCTCTTCTGCTGCCTGAGCAAGTCTCGCATGAATTCACTGGGCGTCGCGTACAGCGTCCCGTCCCCGGAATTTGCATCCACGAACGCCCGCAACTCATCTGTCAGCGAAAGATTGATCGATGTGCTCATTTTTCCGTCTCCAATTGATTGACTGATCCGCAACTGACCCTATCACGAATGGCGAATACCGTCAATATTTGCCATCAGTTCCGGCCTCCTCGATTCTTCACGTTTCTTGCGCTGCCTCGATGCATTGACGGGCTCTGCTCTCATAGGCTGGTGCGGAATGCTGAACATTCGACCGGCGACTTTGCCCACCCACCCACTCATGACGAGAGCATCATGCAAGCGAAAAAACACAAGGGCTCCTTCACCCTTCGCGTGATGGTATTTGGATTCAGCGCCGCGGTGGGGGTGCTGGCGTTCTGGCTGCTTGGCTACGTCCTTCGCGATATCGATCGAGTCCCTGGGCCCGATTACAACCAGATGATCGAAGTCGGCTTGCCACCCGAGCTGAAGGCGGCCCAGCAAGACCTCGCCGGGCAACGCGAACGACTGGAGCGGCAAGTGGAAGCGACACAGGAACGACGATCGCTCATGGCGCAATCGACGCGGGACTCGCAACAGACGATCAACCAACTGCTGGACCTGAAACGAAATTCGGAAGAGAGTCAAACGCCGTTGAGCGAAGTCCAACAACAGGCACTTACCGAGAACCTGGAACTATTTCTCGGCAACCAACAACAAACCCAACAGCTCAACACCGAACTCTCGACTCTCAACGAGCAACTGGGCGAAGTCAAAGTCAAACAACGCAATAACGAAACGGAGCTTCGCTCAGCCGAACGTCCAATCTCCGACGACTACCAGCGCCGGTACACGGAACACCAATGGCGACTCGCAGCCTACAAGCTCGGGCTGCTGACACCGCTGCTGCTGGTCTGCGGCTGGATCTTCGTTCGCCAAGCAGGCGGCACGTACTCGATGCTCGTTTACGCACTCAGCGGCGCGGTCGTGGCGCGAGTGATCTTGGTGATGCACGAACACTTTCCAGCGGTCTACTTTCGCTACATCCTGATCCTGCTCTCACTCGTGATCGCCATCACGGTGCTGGTGCGGTTACTGCGATTGCTGGCTCGACCGAGTCGCGATTGGTTATTGAAGCAATACCGCGAAGCCTACGCGAGTTTCTTCTGTCCCGTGTGCGACTACCCGATCCAGCGTGGGCCACTCAAGTACGCTTCCTGGACCCGTCGCAGCCTCAAAAAAAATTCCCTACGAAACATCTCTACGACCGCCGAAACCGTCGACACACCCTACACCTGCCCCTGCTGCGAAACGGCACTGTTCGAAACGTGCAACAAGTGCGACGGCATCCGCCACTCCCTCTTGCCCGCCTGCGAGAAGTGCGGCGACGTCACGGTTGCCGAGTGAACGCGTCCGGGATCGTTTTGTAACTCACACGGGGAATTGCTGTTGTAAGCACCTATGCAAAAGTGTTTCGGTATGATCCGCCGCAGCGAGTTAGCTCACGGTTGATGTAAACGGTACGCTAAGCCGCCGCTGGACTTTTACTCTTGCGCTCCCCACGGTAGCGTTGAAAACCAGTTGCCATCCTTGTCATCGGGGCCGCGAAGGTTCCGTGAGCTCTCCTGGCCGGTCCAGTATTTGTAAAGTTCGATTCTGAGCGGCGGGTCATCGACGCGAAACTTGCCCTGCTTCTCCAGATCCTCGATCAATCGCTTGGTTGCGTCGAAGGCCTCGATGCCAAATTGTTGCCAGAGCGCTCGGCCGCCGCCGAAGTTGTCGTGGAATCGGTTTCGCCAAAAACAGCCTGCCCATTTCGCGATTCATGGCCAACCAGTCCTTTGATTTGCATGCTGACTCAGCGATCTGATCGTGATAAACGACTTCGCCCATGACTTCGCCAATCACCTCGCTATTGGCTTTGTCTTGCGCAAAATTGTTTCCCGCGTCAAGCAAGAAACCAAGGCAGCACACGGCGAATGAGAATCCAGTGGTGGTGAATGAAAGGGATCGATTCATTTGACAGGTTCCAGATTACTTGTTTGCGCGGGAGCAACGTCACCGGGGGACAGGCTACGATGGACAAGGCGACGGAGAGATTCAGAACCAGTGCAACCGCAAACACGCGAGCAAAATTGAAGGCCAGCTTGGGCCAATAAATACTTGAATCCTTGAAGTATCCAGAAAGCGTTTCGGAATAGCCCGCTTTTACATTGTAGAGACCGTATCGGTAGCCGTAGTCGTCCTGAATACTCTGAGGCCATCCACGATGTGTTTCGACGACATGGGGCACCACATCGGCGGCCTTGATGATTAAGAGCACAATTGAAAAGCAGAGCCCGACCAAGAAGGACGTCCACACGGTGCCTCAACATCAGCCAACACTTCGGTCGCGTCGTCGCCACCAGCGGCCAGTGACTGGGTGCCACGACGGGTGAGCAGGTTCACGGCGGCATTGCGAGCGATCGCCAGCAACCAAGTACGAAACCCACCCCGATCCGGTCGATCCAGCCAATCGGACACCGAGCGGGCGATGGCCGCAAAAACTTCCTGGAACAGATCGTCCGCATCGGGCTTCTGCATCCCTTGAGCAACTGCAAGTCGGCGGATCAGAGGAGCATAAATCGCGACCACTTCATCCCACGCCGCCACATCCGCCGCGTCGGGCAGACGCAGAATCAAGCTGGCTCGGGTTTCGGGTGGACTGGGAAGCATGCGAGGTGAAAAAGTGCCTGAGGAATGAAAACGACGACCATCCAACAGGAAGACACAGCCGTTTACCGATTCTTGCACGCTCGGTGAAAAATTTCTTGGATTTCACGACTCGATCGTTTTCCGGATGTCTTTCAGCAGCAACATCTGATGCAGTGGATTCGTTGGCGAGGACTCAAATCCGAAGCGTTGACAAAACCGCGCGGCTGATTCGTCTTTCGCATGAGCCAGCATGATCCGCAAACCACCGATTTCGGCGGCCTGGAGTGTCCGCAACATGGCGTCCTTGAGCAGTCCTTTGCCAAGCCCCTGGCCTTGCCGTGTGGTATCAACGGCAAGCCGCGCCAGAAGCATCATGGGAATGGGATGCCGAGCGATGCCCTTTGCAGCGCGAGGCGACGCGTTCTCGTGGGCGATGCTGCCGAATGCCAATGAATAGAAACCGACAACCCGCTTTCCCCGGCAGGCAACGTAGGTTCTCGCCATGCCCGACTGATGATTCGTCAATGCGAAACGTTGCAAGTAGTCATCTAGTTCGCCGCTACCACTTTCAAATTCGTCCAGGTGGTGCGACTTCAGCAAAGGCGTCGGTTTGCCGAGCGGTGGATCAGTCATCGAACACGCCAGGCTCGGTTAGCAGCTTTCGCAGAGCGGCGATGTTCTTCGGTGGTGCATCCAGCGCTTTGCAGACTTTTTTCCATTGACGCTCATCGACCACAAACTGACTCTGGTCCGCCAGAATTGCCTGGGCCTCTTCGTAGGCTTGCTCCAGAACAAAATTGCTGACCGTCGTATTGCGGTAGTTCGCCGCTCGGGCGATCACATCTTTTTGATGTTCGCTGACGCGGATGTTCAAACGCGTTGGCTTACTTTTACTCGCATTACTCATGACTGAAACCTCGCACCTGACCCATTCAATGTGAGCGCATTGTACTCACACTGGACTTGGGGAGCAACTCCAGAGGTCGCCTGGTTCGACAATCGGAAAGCAACTCTGACGAAAAGAAGGTACGCGGACTCATATTGCACTTTGAGTTCTGACCCACTTTGCGAGTTCTTTCGTTTTTCGCAAATAGCTTGGCAGCACGCTGGGCGATAAAGTAACCCGCTTCTCGAGGTTAGGATCGTTGTCGCGGACTCACCCCTGAGTCACGGGGATCGCTCCGGCACCGGTAAGGATTTATCGCTCCGGCAGGCTGCCATTCCTGACAGCCAATCGTCTGCCAGCTTCGTCGGTGCGATCGGCTTGCATGCCAATGAAGCCATCCACTTCGGCGTCGATCGCGGCTTGCAGGATTCGCTTAGTCCCTTCACGAACAATCTCATCGAGTGGACTTCGTTGGTCGAACTGGGACCGAAAGGAGATCACTTCGGGATCGAGTGCCTCGTCCACTGGCACGGCGTGTTGGTCTTTCTTAGTCTGGGTCATGGCGTATCCTTGCGCCCACTTCGAGCGGCTGAGGTGCTGAGATTTCAGCAGGATGCGCCACCTTTTTCATTCATTCAAGAACACAACTTTCGACGGGCCGGCAAAAAGTCGAATGTCTTTAAATCAGTGGACGGCGGCGGATCCTATCGACACTTTGAGGGGCGTTCATCTTCCTTTATGCTGGTGCTCGATCAGTTATTGCCGACCAGTCGACTTTCGACAATACCTCGGATGTTGTCGGAGAGCACGGTCTAAACCGGCAAACGATTAAGAAGTTGGAAAAACGAGGTGAAGTTGCGTTCCACTGGGTAGAAGTGTCGGGTGCACAAGCTTCGATAAATCAAATCATTGCGTTTAAGCATGGTTTCCCTGGTTGTTTGCTAGCGATTCTCTTGGTAAGTGTTTATGAAGCCGCTGGTGGCAGCGATACCTCACGCGGAGCAAAATGACGTATTGTAAGGCGTTAACTCGTGCGGCTCTCTCCGTGACTACCGCTCAGAAACATCATCCGACTTAGATGTCCGACTCAGCAATGACTGCACCTCTTTCATTGAAGTAGCATTCTCCCAAACAAAAAGCTCTTTTGATATCTCAGCGTTCACGCTATTCCAGTCAAATCGGCAATTATAAATTTCGCTGTACGGCAGGTGTTCCCCAGAGTCCTTGTCGATTGCAATCTGCTTAACTTCAGCTCGGATTCTCACGGGGACATTCACACCTGCAAACGCTTTCCACGTATAATCTTCGACCTCCTTCAGCTTTGGCTCGCCCGCAAGGTCAAAGTAGTAGTATGTCCGCTGGTCAGGCAATAGCGTTTCTAAGTCAAATATCCAAATCGATATTCCATTGACTTTATCGCCTGATCGACGCTTTTCAACGACTTTAGCGCGTCGAGGGCCTTGGACGAACGCAGTAATGTCGTCGTTAGGTATGGTAAGGCTCGTCCAGTGGGGGTCGTCTCGGGGTAGAAAAGGTTCGACATGCGGGAATGTTAAGAATCCAATGGAGTGAAAAGCTGGTATGCCGATCCGCTGGTTTCTAGTTGCTGTGCTTTGGAACTTGAGAACGTTTTTCCCTGTTGCATCAATGCTAGTCGCGTTAGGCTTAGAATTAAGATAGAAAGCCGCAAGCGTATTAATGCTATGTACCTCTTGATCTGGATCGAACTGATCCGCAGTTCTTGATCTTACGAACAATCCTTGGTCGACTTCACGTTGGCAGTACCTCACCTTCAGATGCGAGGTCGTCAGTTTTTCACCCGGCCGATGCACCATGAAGTCTGCATCAAATGTAACGTCGAACGAGCTGATCGCACGATTGTTTTGCAAGAGTCCATCCAGCAGAGAAGCCGCAAGATTGACATCTCCTGTTTTGGCTTCTTCTGTGCTTGCATCTTGTGCACTCGCTATGGGTAAGGTTGGCTGTGTGATTACGGTAACGACAATGATTAAGACTGGCAAGCGCCACGAGCTAATGTTAAACACATCTAGATAGTGCATTTGTTTCGCTTTCCGTTCAGAATTAAGTCCGTTAGTTGATCTTGAAAAGGCAGTCAAAGCGACTCTGCGGCAAATCTCTCGCATGTCATCACAGTCGCGGCAAGTGCGATGCTTTCTAGGGTAACGGAGCAGAAACAACTTCCGCTCAATGCCCCCCCCCCTCTCCCCACGCTTCGTGGGGAGAGGGATGGGGGCCCGTTTAAGAAACGGAAAGTTTTTTCTGAGTAGTCCCTAGGACGACACTGAGCGTCGTGCTGTGGATATAAGTCTAAGTCAAGCCTGTGCTGATTGCGGCTATTTCGCACTAGCAACAAAAGTCAATCGCAAGAGCCAGAGCCAATAAGTCCATTCTTTTGAATTTCGTCAGTCACGCCTGGTTGGCCACTGGAGTCGAACTCCAGAAATGGAACGAACTGGGACGCACAGGCCAATCCGACCCCATTGTTTGCGCATCCAAAACACAGTGCGCTGACTCGGCACGTCACCTGTTGGGTGCATTGGAAAGTATCATACGGACCCGAGTAGGTTACGCCTTCAGTTATTGCATCCATCTCGCTCATTTGCTCGTCATAAAAGTTGTTCGTGGCTGCACCTTCTTTAGTGCCGGCAGGGCAAGTATTGCCACTGCAGGGTGTACTGGAGCAGAAAACAGATATGTTTCCAGGTATCGAAGAGCAGTGTCGCTCTACAATCACTTGGCAACCGCCTTGAGCACTTGCTATTTTGGGTAAAGCCAAAACTGCGAACATGCAGCCAACGACGAAAAATGCAATAGCTCTCATTACTTTTCTCCAGACAACGGGGGACGTACGCCAAACGAAAGCTCACAAGTGCATGAGGTCCGCTTCGGACCCCAATGCACGTCAAATACGCAAGTTGCGATGGGATTTTCGGCGAATAGCTTTTCTGTGAGATCTTGGCTGAAGTCAAGGCGGAATCGCTGAATGCGAGATCCACCTGCAAGAACTGTAGTAGGGATTTTTACTCCTGCAATCATCACATCCAAGACCGGCGGTGATGCCGCATCGCCACCTTCCGTGACTTCGGACTGATTTATTATCATTCCGTATGCGGCCCAAGAATCCTCCGCATCGAGTTTTTGCACCATCATGGTGACTGGAACCACTCTGATTGAGTTGCGTCGACTCGCAGAAACTAAAATGAGCCGACTTTGTCCGCTTTCTGAGTCCGTTAGGGTCAAGCTTTCATGAAGGCCCTCCTCCGGGATCGAATCCGCATCAATCTCAAGAGAAACTATCGCTTGAAGCTTCGATCCAGGGACAGGAGAAACCGTAACTTCGAAAAATTCAAGAAGTGGACCTCCGACAATTTTCAGGTTGCCTAGTTTCACCGGCGGGGTAACATCGACAGTAACGGTCTTCCTTAAATGTTTGGACACGGGTCTAATGTCATCTAGAGCAACAAAAAGAAGACGCGATGGTTCGGCAACAAAGACGCCTTTTAATGCCGCGTGAATCGTCACGGTGACTAAGGACGCACCTTTTTCAGTTGGTGCAAACGAAACCGTCTGCTGCCAAACTTGCTCTTTGTAGTTTCTGTCTGGGCGAAGTTGTATTTGCAGGTCGCATTCTGATCCATCGAGCAGTTGACTGCACTGGCTAACGACCTTCACGCAGCCACACGTTGTCGATGGCTCGCCAAACGTAACTTTCGACCCCGTATTGTTCCTGAGTCGCAACAATACTGAATTGTCCTGGCCCACATTCACAGCGTCAATCTTTGCCAGCGCAGAAAAATCGAACTGTCCTTTGCGTTCAATTTCTACATGAACCGTCGGCGGAGTCGGTTTGACTGGTGTCGGCTCCTCCGCGATCACGACGCAAAATGCCGAAATCGCAAAGAAGAAGCCGAAAGAAACGTTAGGAGTTCGAAGTAAAACCGTGAAGGTAGTTGCGATGTCTCTACTAAGCAGAAAATTCTGCAATTGAACCGCGAGCTCTTTCGTAATGGACAAGATCACAACGAAAAGGAACGAAATAGGAAATTGACGCACGATGCAAGCTCTCTTGTTTTTCCATCGAACTGTGTAGGGGCACTTTATACCTGCGTTGGTTGGTTGGTTGGTTGGTTGACGATTTCGCCGTAGTCTAGACAAGTTTCACGCAATTCAGCTTGTTTTTTCGAGAAGAATCTGAGGCGAGGCTGCGTCTGCTGGACACTTGGTTTTCCGTGATGGTTTGCGATGGATGCCGATCCAGCAGCTGGACGAACAGAGGGGGAGAGCGAACAAGTGGGGTCAAGCTCGGGATTGAAGCCAAGCTTGTTGGCGGTGAGGAACGATTTGCTTGGCAGGCGGCGTCGCTGTCCAGTTATTCGGCGTTCGGAGCTGCTTGCCCGGACGAGGCGGCAATTGCGTTCGGAAAAGGGGCTCGTCACCAGCGATTAGGCGGTTGTTTTATGCTGCCGCCCTGCCCTGCCCTACTTTGCATCCGTGCGGTTTCGATTGACTTTCGACGGGCTCGGTGATTCTTGGCCGATCACAAGAGTGCGTGATTGTCGTTATCTTGTGGGTGGACCCATCCTCGCATCCCACGAAAGCCCCACCATGAACCGGATCGTACTGATTACCTTGCTACTTGCCATCGTCTCCACTGGAACTCTGCAAGCTCAAGAAACACCTATGCCTCGCAGTACGCCTGAATCTCAGGGCGTTTCTTCCGCTGGTATCCTCGAGTTCATCGAGACGGCTGACGCCCAAGTCAATTCGATGCACAGCTTCATGTTGCTGCGGCATGGTCATGTGGTCGCTGAAGCTTGGTGGGCACCAGAGTCTGCCGATAAGCCGCATGTGTTGTGGTCGCTGAGCAAGAGCTTCACATCGACGGCTGTTGGCTTGGCGGTTGCCGATGGCAAGCTGAGCCTTGACGATTCCGTACTCGACTTCTTTCCCGACGACGCTCCCGAGAATCCGTCGGATCATTTACGGACGATGCGTGTTCGTGATCTGCTCACGATGAGCGCGGGTCACGAAGACGAGGTCAATTGGCGCGCAGCCGAGCACTGGGCCAAGGCGTTTCTTGCTCATCCCGTTCCGCATCAACCGGGGACCCATTTTCGTTACAACACGCCAGCGACCTATATGCTGTCAGCGATCGTGCAGCGGGTGACTGGCGAAACGGTATTGGAGTACTTGAAGCCGCGATTGTTCGAGCCGCTCGGTATCGCTGATCCGACATGGGACACCAGCCCGCAAGGAA
>JBBSJZ010000156.1:0-11097 GCA_038256795.1 Pirellulales bacterium
ACGGTGGCGAATAAAAGACGTGTTTATCCGACTCGCCTTTTTGGATGTCCCATCGGTCACGTTTTTTCACCGAAAAGAAAAGTCGACCGTCATCCATGATTTGCCAATGCGGTTCGTGCAAATCGTGACCATCGGTCAGGAATAGGGAATTGTACCACCGATCCAGACTGTTGATTTTAACCCAGCAAACGAGCGACAACGACTCATACTCACCCGGTACCGCGACGCGAACCCGGCTTCCCGCGGGGCTGAAGTCCAGCGCGCCATCGAGCCGGCCAAAACGATCCGACGTGACGGACGCAGCGACAATGGCGGCTTCACCCACCGATCGCCCGGCGCGATGGTCGCCATGCGTCTGGTTCGGTAACCGCCGTGTCCCACTCGTTCGTGAAGACATTCGATAATGGGCGACAAGCCGTGGGTCCCGGTCGAGTGTTTGGCACGCCGTATCCCAAGCTTCGAAACGCAATCGCTGCTGAGAAGCGAGCTGTGATTGCAATTGTCCCACGGCAACAAAGGATGCCGGACCCGAACTCAAACTCACCATCGACCCGGCAGCGCTCAATCGCTTGGACTCGCCCCGCGACAGCAGCGCCACGTCACTCGACTTCGGTTTCACTTGCACTTCGCCGTCGAGCACGTGAACATCGGCAAAGTCCGCGGATACATCGACCGCAAACTCGGTCCCGAGATCGACGATGTCACCGGACGAGGTGTGGATTTGGAAGCCGTGGGCCGGTTCGGGGACGCTGGCTCGGATTTTACCCCGCGCCACATTCATCTCCAGCGGCGAAAGCACCTCGAATTCTGCGGCGCCCTCAACCACCACGGTCACCCCGCTGAACAATTCCAACTGGACCGTCCCCGCGGACAAGGTCAGGGGGCCGGACGGCAACAGCGAGCCGTTGGCAACCAGCAGCGGTGTTGATGATGAGTCGGACTTCCAAGTCGCACCGTATTGCCCCGTCACGACGGCGTAGCCCGAGGCCTGTTGTTCAGACGTTGGAGCGAGCGACGCTGGCGTTTCATTTCGTCCGTCCGCGTCACGCGCAGCGTCGAACCAACGCGTCGCGAACAACAGCATCGCCGCCGTCGCCGCCACCGCGACAATCAAGCGTTTGAGCCCGGTTCGGCCATGCTGAAGGCTCGTTCGGCCTTGCTGAAGACTCGTTCGGCCTTGCTGAAGACTCGTTCCGCTTGGCTGAAGCCCAGGCTGGTATTGCCCATCCGGCACCGACGCCATTGAGGCTGTCTCGAGCATCATCGACAACATCAATCGATCGTAGTACTCCGCCCGCACCGCCGCGTCGATCGAGAGTTCCGCCTCGATGCTCAAAAAATCAGCTTCATCGATGTCGCCTTCGAGCAGTGCATCCATGAGCTGGCGTCGTCGCTCCCCCGTCATCTGTCGGCCTCTAAGATCGCGAGTTGTTGTCGGATGCAATCAAGCAGTAAGTTGCGCAGCCGATGCAGGGTGACCTTCAAACCACCGGCGCTGCGACCGACACGCGTGGCATAGTCCACGATCTTGTCGCTCGATGCGTAGCGATGAAAAATGAGTTGGCGATGTTCGTCACTGAGTTTCGAGATGCAGTGCTGCAGTGCCTGCTGGCGCTGGTCCGAGTCATCTTGTCGACGTGCCAGTTCGTCGGCAAAAGTCTTCTCCAGCTCTTCGCTAAACACCAATCTCGAGTCTCGAGCCCGCTGCTTTCGGTAATTCAGCACCTCAAACCGAGCGACGCTGAATGCCCAGGCCTTGAAGTTCGTACCGAGTTCAAAATCGCCACGTTTTTTCCACAGCGTTAAATTGGCTTGCTGGGTCACGTCGTGGGCCGACGCATCCCCGGGCATGAGCGAGCGGACGTAGAGCCGGAGCGAGAGCTGGTGCTCGGTCAGCAGGGCGATGATTTCGCTATCGTGTGCCGAGTTGTCGTGTGTCGATTCGTCCACGTGATTCCTCAATTCAGTCAGGACTACAAATATCCACGGTTTGGCGCAGGTTAACGAAATAATGGTCTTATTTTGGCCACTTTTGGGATTCCGGACGTATTCCACGAACGATATCGCTGCTAGCACTGCATGATGAGCCCCTGGGGAGTCGATGAGCGCTGGCCTACAATCTCCCCCATCCGACGACCCTAACCCTGAGTGAACTCCCCATCCGTGGGAGCTGGTTCCATGGCTTTGATTATTCTCCGCTGCGTGTTTCTCATTTGTGCGGGTGGCGTCTCGACCATCATCATCTCGAGTTTGCCGAGCGACTCTGCCGCCTGGGTTCCCTGGGTGACATTCATCACAATTCTGCTGCTTTCGACCGTGATGGTGGTGGGTGACATCTATGTGCCGAGAAAACGCATCGACACGATTTCGGCGATCTATTTCGGCGTGCTGATCGGCGTGCTGCTGACCTACATCATGTGGATCGCGATCGCTCCGCTATTGAGTCCGTTGTTCAGTCCCTTGTTCAGTGGCGGGGGATTGCCGCTCGTGATCGGATTGATTCTTTGCTACATCTGCACGAGTGTGCTGCTGCAAACCAAGGACGACTTCCGATTCCTAATTCCGTACGTCGAGTTCGTCCGCGAGGTCAAGGGTTTCAAGCCGCTGGTGCTGGACACGAGCGTGGTGATCGATGGACGGATCGCGGATTTGGTCGGCACCGGTGTGTTCGACAACCAATTGGTGATGCCACGTTTCGCTTTATTGGAATTGCAAGCGATCGCCGATAGCAGTGATAAGCTTCGCCGAACTCGCGGTCGCCGAGGTCTCGATGTCCTCAATCGTTTGCGTGCCGACGACAGTGTCGATTTGGTGATCTTTGATCGCGAGTTGCCGGAGCTCGCCGGCCAAACGGTCGACTTGAAGCTCGTGCTGCTGGCCAAACACCTCGAGGGCAAAATCGTCACCGGCGATTTCAATCTCAACAAGGTCGCTAAGCTGCACAACGTGCCGGTCATCAACTTGAACGAGATCAGCAATTCGCTGCGGCCAGTTTTCCTGCCCGACGAAACGTTCCGCACCAAGATCATCAAAGCGGGCGAGGGTGCCGAACAAGGCATTGGCTACCTCGACGATGGCACCATGGTCGTGGTGGAAGGCGCCCGGCATCGGATCGGCCAAGAGCTCGACGTCCGCGTCACCAGCACGCTGCAAACGAATGCCGGCAAAATGATCTTCGCCAAGTTCGAGACGCACTAGGTTTCGCCAGACACGCGGTCTTCATGACTCGCCACAACGCGGCCCGATCTTGGACTAAACTGCGGTCCCCGCTTGCTGAATATCACCCCCGCCGTCCCTCCTCGCCGTTACCGGATGCCCTATGACCGACACTGCTGCCGGCCAAGTTGACCACTATCTCAACGAAGACCGCTTGTTCCCGCCGCGGGCTGAGTTCACCGCTCGCGCCGTGTTCTCAGAAACCGCCCAGTACGATGCGATGTACGCGCGAGCTCGCGACGACCGCGATGGGTTCTGGCGCGAAGAAGCTCTCGAGCATCTGCATTGGTTCGAGCCCTTCCACGAAGTTTGTCATGGCACAGTGCCGGATATCCAGTGGTTCGTCGGTGGCAAGACCAACGCCAGCTACAATTGTTTGGATCGCAACATCGAAGCGGGACTGGGTGATCGGACCGCGATCCTCTGGGAAGGCGAACCCGGCGACGTGCGGACGATTTCGTACGCCGAATTGCTCAAGGAAGTTTGCAAATGCGCCGCTGCCCTGCGCTCGCTGGGGGTCAACCAGGGCGACGTGGTGAGCATCTACATGCCGATGACGCCCGAGCTCGCGATCGCGATGCTCGCCTGTGCCCGCATCGGCGCCGTCCATTCCGTCATCTTCGCTGGCTTCAGTGCGGAATCGATTGCCGATCGCAATAACGATGCGAGTGCCAAAGTTGTCATCACCGCCGACGGTCTCTATCGACGCGGAAAAGTGCTGCCTCTCAAATCGACAGTCGATGAGGCGCTGGATAAATCTTCGACCGTAAAAAAGTGCTTGGTGCTGCGCCGCATTGGCAACGATGACGTCAACATGGTCGAGGGTCGCGACGTGTGGTGGCACGACGTGGTTGACTCGCAAGCGGACTTTCTGCCCGCCGAGCCGCTCGATAGCGAATCGCCGCTGTTTATCCTGTATACGTCCGGCAGCACCGGTAAACCCAAAGGTATCTTGCACACGACGGCCGGATACAACTTGTGGGCGAAACGCACGTTCCAATGGGTGTTCGATCACCGCGCCGACGACGTTTATTGGTGCACCGCGGATTGCGGTTGGATCACGGGTCACTCGTACATCGTCTATGGACCGATGAGCGCCGGCGCGACGTGCTTGATGTTCGAGGGCGCACCGAATCATCCGGCGGAAGACCGCTTCTGGGACATCGTCGAAAAATACAAGGTGACGATTCTTTACACCGCGCCGACCGCCATCCGCACCTTCATCAAGTGGGGTGATCACCACGTCGAAAAACACGACCTGTCGAGCTTGCGATTGCTCGGCAGTGTCGGTGAAGGTATCAATCCCGAAGCTTGGATGTGGTACCACGAGAAGATCGGTGGCGAGCGTTGCCCGATCGTCGACACGTGGTGGCAAACGGAAACCGGCGGCATCATGATGAGCCCGCTGCCCGGCATCACCGCCACCAAGCCCGGCTCGTGCACCAAACCGCTGCCCGGTGTCGTCCCCCAAATCGTCGACGAGCTCGGTACGACCGTCGATGCGGCCCACGGTGGCATGCTCTGCATTTCCGAGCCCTGGCCCGGAATGCTGCGGGGTATCTGGGGCGACCACGAGCGATACGTCCAACAGTACTGGACGCACGTGCCCGGCATGTACCTCACCGGCGACAACGCCCGACGCGATGAAGACGGTTACTACTGGATCATGGGCCGCATCGACGACGTCATCAACGTCTCAGGTCACCGGCTCAGTACCATCGAAGTCGAAAGCGCCCTGGTCAGTCATCCCGCGGTTTGTGAAGCCGCCGTCGTCGGTCGGCCCGACGAGCTCAAGGGCCAGGCAATCGCGGCATTCGTCACCGTGCTCGATGTTGAGGCGAATGAAAAGCTGCGTTCGGAATTGAAACTGCACGTGAGAAAGCAAATCGGCGCATTGGCCCAGCCCGATGATATTCGCTTCACCGCCGCGCTGCCCAAAACACGCAGCGGCAAGATCATGCGGCGATTGCTCCGCGATATCGCCGCCGGTAAAGAATCGACCGGCGATACGACGACGCTCGAAGATTTCACGGTGCTCACGAAGCTGCGGGAAGAAGAGTAGCAATTTTCTGCGTTGACGGAGGTTTTCGAGGCTCCTAGGATCGCGTCAGTCATGAGCACCACCAGCGACTATCCGCCGTCCGACCCGTCCCCGGTCCTGCCGCAAACCGGCACGCTTCGCGCCGACATCGTCGATGGCGTGGCGGCGATGGCCGATACCAAGAAGGCGTTTTTGACCGTGATTCGCGGTGGTGCCGACCTTGGCGCGCATGCGCTGATCGAACGCCGCACGATCATCGGTCGTGATCCGAAATGCAGTTTCACGCTCCACGATCATCGGGCGTCGCGCCAGCACGCGACCATCACGCCCTATGGCGGTGACCAATACATCGTCGAAGATTTGGGGTCGACTAACGGAACACGCGTCAACGGTTCTCTCATCGAGCAACCGCATTGGTTGCTTGACGGTGCGAAGATTCTGATCGGCGAGACCGTGATTCGATTCTCGCTCGCCGATGAATTGGATATCCACTTTCAAAACGAGGTCGCCACGCTCGTCGGTACCGACCCACTGACGGGGCTGCCATCCAAACGTCGTTTTGATGAGGCGATGGAGTTCGCGCTGCAAACCGCGACACATGGCGCCACCTCGCTCGCGGTGCTGATGATGGACATGGACGGAGTCAAACGCATCAACGATACGCACGGGCACCTGTTCGGAGCTCACGTGATTGGCGAGACGGGACGACTGATCGCCCGTGTGCTCAATCACCGCGGCGGCGCATGCCGGTTCGGTGGTGATGAATTCAGTGCCTTCTTGCCCGGGCACGATCTCGCCGCTGCAGCCGCAATCGCCGAGCAAATCCGCCACGCGGTTGAGAACGCGGCGATGCAGAAGGACGGCATCGCCCTGGCGCCAACCATCAGCATCGGTCTCGCCTGCTACCCCGAATCCGGCCAAACTTTGCTTGACCTGGTCACGGTCGCCGACAAAGCGCTCTATCGCGCCAAAGGCCAAGGCAAAAACTGCGTCTCGGTGTAGCTGCTTCGTGAGAAACAAATGGGTCAAACCTTTTTGTTTTGCCGGTTTTGCTGCTAGACTGAGAAAATGCCAAGATCACCACGAGCCGACGAAGCGGGCGGAATTTACCATGCCCTCAACCGCGCCAACTTGGGGGCAAGAATCTTTCATAAAGAGGGAGACTTCGTTGCCTTTGAGAAGTTGATCGGAGAAGCGTTGCAACTGCATCAGATTGAGTTGTTTGCTTACCAAATCATGACGACGCATTGGCACTTGATTCTTCGACCACTTGTCGATGGTGAAATGGGGCGTTTTTGCAAGTGGGTCGGCGTGACGCACACGATGCGGCATCATGCCCACTACCACACCACGGGCATGGGGCATTTGTATCAAGGTCGCTTCAAAAGCTTCCCCATCCAAAATGACGAACACTTTTTTGTCGGATGTCGTTACGTTGAACGCAACGCATTGCGTGCCGAGATGGTAACGCGAGCCGAGGATTGGCGATGGGGTTCATTGTGGCGGTGGTTGCAGAAACCTGAGCTGGAACCCAAGTTGCTTTCACCATGGCCGATTCCCCGGTTGCCCAATTGGATCGAACGTGTCAACGAACCGCTCTCAGCAAACGAACTCAAATCGATACGTAACTGCGCGCAGCGCGGCGCTCCGCTGGGAGATGAAGGTTGGGTTGAATCCATTGCGCGGCGACTGAACCTTGAATCGACAATGCGCCCACGTGGTCGCCCGCGAGTACGACCCGCACCGTCACAAGACCCAAACAAAGAGGTTTGACCCATTTGATCCATTTTTTGCAAACATCGATTGCTCCCAGTCGACTATATTGCTCGCGATCGCAATCGTCGTCAGAACAACTACGCCCAGAAGGCGGAAACGAGAATCATGGTGTTACTTTCCAAATTGTTTTTTGTCTTCATGGTCGTCGGCGGAGTTTTTGCTGGATCAAGCCCCACGTTGTCTGCGGAATCGGGTATCGGCGTTGGTGCTAGGCCGATTGACGGCGCCGAAGTCATCTTTGACGGCACGCGCGAGATGTTGGATGACAAGTGGACGTATTGGCAAGGGCCGCGATTCAGTTCTTCCCTGCCCATCAAATGGAAAATTGTTCAGGACCCGGTCGATGCTGGAACCGTGCTGATGTCCGACGACCCCGTCGCAGCGGGCGGTAAGTATGGAACGGCAGACATTGTTACCAAGCAGGAGTATCGAGACTTCCGACTGCACATTGAGTTTCTGATTTCAAATTCAGGCGGAAACAGTGGCGTTTACCTTCAAAACCGCTACGAGATCCAAGTGCTCGACGGCGATAAGACACCGCATGGAATGGCGGCGGTGATCAACGAGTCGGAATCACCGTACGAGCCGTACAACGGTGTAGGCAAATGGAATGCTTATGACGTCCAATTTCGGGCCGCTCGTTTTACGGATAACAAGCGAACCGAGAAAGCGATCGTCTCGATGTACTTCAACGGAGTCAAAGTGCATTCCGACGTGGCAATCAATAAAGTTTGGGGTGGAGCCTATTCAGGGATCGATGGCGGCAATGAAGCTGGAGCGGGAATCACGGACGTTCCTGGCGGGTTGAAACTGCAGTGCGAAGGGCATGACGTTCGATTTCGAAATATCTGGATCAAGGAACTCGACCTGACCGAACCGACCACGACATTTTGAGTTTCGCGAATGACTCGAGTCGGCGAAGCCATGCCATCGGGTATGGGAATGTTTTTTCGCGTCGCTTGCGACTTGCGTTTTGGCCAAAGCGTACTTTTTGGGTTTCATCACGCATTTTTCGACGATCTGCTTTCCGAGAAAACAAACGGGTTCGACCCGAATGGCACTGAATCGATGTAGCCCTACGCCTCGCTTGGTTTGTAGTCGCAACTTGGCTTTCGCATCAGCGCGTCGTTTTTCTGTCTTCGCTTGGCGACTCTGGGTTCGTAGCCGTCTGGGCGGTTGCCGACGGCGTGCTGCCAACAGCAACGACACAGCACTTCGCACAGTTCGTCGGGGTTGCTGATCCTTCGCAGTACCGGAAGCATATCTGCGATGTTCGACAGTAAGTTCAACGGGCAGTCGCAAATCCGGCCCACCGGTTCGACGGCGTGGACCACGTCCAAGATTGTGATTGTGTCCGCTGGTCGAGTGAGCAAGTCGCCGCCTTGGACACCGCGGTGCGAATTCACCAAGTCGGCGTCAGCCAAGTGTTGCATCACGCGGTGCAAATAACGTCGCGGTACTTTCGTGATGCCAGCGACCTCTTCTGCGGACATGGACGCTTTGCCGGATGCCGCTTGGCTGGCCAAGCAGGTGACTGTGCGCAGAGCATCTTCAGCGGTTTTCGAGAGCATGGCCGTGCGTCGCGGCAGAGAAAATTCTTGAAGGCCTTAATTGTGCACCTTGACATGCAGTATCGTAAGTGTACATTTTTGTGCATGTCTTGCGTTGCAGCGGAAGTTGCGAAGACTTGCGGTACTTCATCAGTCCGAAACTCTTGGCGGCTTCCGCTAGATCCCGCCCCTCCCCCACAGAGAATCCCGCCGATGCTGAGCGAAAAGACGATTCGGATTGTCAAGGAAATCACGCCGATCGTTGCCGCCAACGCGGAAACGATCACTCGCCGTTTTTACGAACGGATGTTCGTGGCGAACCCCGAGGTGAAGGTCTTTTTCAACCAGGCTCACCAGCACACCGGCGGCCAGCAGAAGGCTCTCGCCGGTGCGATCTGTGCCTACTTCACTCACATCGACAACCCCGCCGTGTTGATGCCAGCGGTCGAACTGATTGCACAAAAACACGTCTCGCTCGGCATCAAGGCGGAGCACTACCCGATCGTCGGGAGCAACCTGCTCGGCGCGATCGGCGACGTGATGGGCGACGCCGCTACACCGGAAATCGTCGAAGCGGTCGGCGAAGCGTACGGGTTCCTCGCCGATATCTTCATCGGCCGTGAAGACGCGATCTACGACGAACAAGCCAACGCACCAGGCGGATGGAACGGAACGCGAACATTCGTGGTTGCCAAGAAAGTCCCCGAGTCCGACGTCGTCACGTCGTTCTACTTGAAGCCCGAAGACGAGGGCCCGTTGCCACCGTTCAAACCCGGTCAATACATCACCGTCCACATCGAACACCCACACACGCCCACGTCGCCACGCAACTACAGCTTGTCGGATTGCCCCAGCCAACCGCACTATCGCATCAGCGTCAAACGCGAAGAGCGTCTCGCCGCCAACGCACCCGACGGATTGATTTCAACGCACCTGCACGACAGTATCGAGGAAGGCCACCGCATCGAAGTTGGTCCGCCTTGCGGCGAGTTCACGGTTGACCCAACGAACATCACTAAGCCGATTGTGTTGATTGCTGGCGGTATCGGAGTGACACCATTATTGTCGATGGCCAAGTCGATCGTGCTGGCGAATCCCAGTGCCGAGCTGTACTTCGTCCAAGCCGCTCGCAACAGCAAAGTGCAAGCGTTCGCGGATGAACTTAGCGACCTCGCCGATGCTGGACCGAACGTGAGAACGAAAGTCGTCTACGACGCGCCGCTCGCGGGCGATCTCGACAACGGAAACGCCGCAGGCTTTATCACGACCGATTTACTTCGCCACTCAACACCGTTTGCTGATGCCGACTTTTACTTCTGCGGCCCCAAACCGTTCATGAAAAACATTCATGCGTGTTTGCAAGAACTCGGTGTGGATGAACATCGCGTTCGTTACGAATTTTTCGGTCCGAAAGAAGACCTCGTGGCTGCTGCGGTTTGAGGAAAGCTTCAGGTAGAAAATTACTGCTAGAGGATTTTCTGTTCCGTTCGTCCTCCGGTACCTTCGCGAAGAACTTCCGCGACTCGACTTCATGACCGAAAAGGTGTCGCGAATTCGTGGCGATAAAGATGAACGTCACTTCAAAATACGTGAAGCCGTCTTGGCCCTCAAATCGGAACTGGAGCCGCACCTGATGAAGGAAGAAAAAATTCTGTTTCCGATTTAGTTGCGGTCGTTGCTTGGAAGCGTGTCCGCAATATCAGCAGGTGTCGATCGAGCGCGAAGACGGCGAGACCGACGAGTAGTACGAACGACGTCGTGGCAAGCAACTCGATCGCCACTTCATCGGAGCGGCTCCGATGAGCCAAGCCGTGCTGATGAATTCTCATCCGACCGGCCAAGCACCCGCGTCGAGTCGCATGGAAGCGTTGATCGCGCCAGGCGGCATTCAAAATTGTGGCAAGGCGGGCCCTTGATTGCAATGCGGTTCACAACGAACGATAATCGACGGCTGGTTTTCGGTGTTCCTGAGGTGGTGACACTGCCACGGGAATCGCCAGTTCATTTTTGGGGAAGCGACTGTGAATCGACTGCTTTGTCTGGTGCTCTTTTGTGTAATTTTGTCTGCTGGGTTTTCGGTTGGAGCGTCGCCGGAGTCACCCCCAAACGTCGTCGTGATCATTTCGGACGATCAGGGCTGGGGCGATTACGGTTTTCTAGATCACCCCACGATCGCGACACCCAATCTCGATCAACTCGCCAAACAGTCGCTGACGTTCACACGTGGTTACACACCCGTACCACTTTGTCGTTCATCGCTTTCGACGATCATCACCGGTCTCTATCCGCACCAGCACGGCGTGACGGGAAATGACCCGACGATCCCCGGTGGAATCACAGCGGGAGCCGCGCGGAATGACTCGCAATACCAATACTACTTCCAATCGACGATCGACAATTTTTCCAAGCAGCCGAACTTTGTACGTGCCTTGACGGCGAAAGGTTATCACTCGTTACAGACGGGGAAATGGTGGGAAGGTGATCCCATCAAAGCAGCCGGTTTTTCGCATGCCA
>JBBSJZ010000157.1:0-11073 GCA_038256795.1 Pirellulales bacterium
CCATCGCAGTGATGTTTCGCGCCAAGTCGCGTTCTTGAAGGTGTGGACACTCAAAGAATCGTTCATCAAGGCGATTGGCACCGGATTGCGAACGCCACTCGCGGACTTTGCCTTTCGCGACATCGATTCGCCATCACCGTGGGTCGAGTTACTCGATCCGAAACTCAATCGCAACGTCGCTTGGAAATTCTTCGCACTCGAGCCACGTCCCGGATTCCTGGCCGCTGTCGCCGTTGCTTGTCGGTCGAGCGAGACGACGATAAGGATGGAAGTGCGTGGGTTTGAAGAGCTTTTGAGGCCACCAGCGACAAAAAATTGATCTGGCGGGACGGAGTCACCGTTCGTTAGCGTGACGATAGTTCCTCTCTCCACTCTCGCCCCGCCTCCAACATGCTGCCAACATCCGGTCCGCTGCGTTTCAATCGTCGGCAATCGCTGCGCGCATTCGCTGGGCTGGGTATCGCCGCCTGTGCGGGACACGGTGGTTGCCGAACCGCACCGATCACGGGACGCCGGCAATTGCTGATCATGCCCGAGACGCAAGAGTTGTCGCTCGGCCAAGAATCGTTTGGCACAGTCACTCAAGACACGTCTGAATCGAGTAACGAGCGGTTCCGAACTCTCGTGACGCGAGTTGGCGAGCGAATCGCGGCGGTGGCCAATCGCGACGATTACCAATGGGAGTTCAAGACGCTGGCAAGCCCAGAGCAGAACGCGTTCTGTTTGCCAGGGGGTAAAGTCGCAGTGTACGAGGGCATTTTGCCGGTGTGCGAAACCGAAGCGGGATTGGCCGTCGTGATGAGCCACGAAATTGCTCACGCGATCGCTCGTCATGGTGGCGAGCGGATGAGTCAAACCGCCGCCGTCGACGGTGTCAAAACAGCGTTCAGCTATGTCATGCAAAACCAGGGTGAAGTCAAGAAGCAAGCGATGATGAGCGCCTTTGGCATCGCCACCGAGTACGGCGTGTTGTTGCCCTACAGCCGAAAGCATGAACTCGAGGCGGATCACATCGGTTTGATTTTGATGAGCCAAGCGGGCTACGACCCCGCCGCCGCGCCCACCTTTTGGAAACGCTTTGCCGCCACCGCCACCACCCCCGGTAAACCGCCCGAATTTATGTCCACACACCCGTCGGACGACCATCGTGCCGCGGAACTTAGCAAGTTGCTGCCCCAAGCAATTGATCTCTACGCTAAAGCCCCGACCCAGGTCGGCATCGGGGAACTGATCTAAACCAGCGCCGATTCCGAGCGATGCTGCGGCCGTGATTTGATCCCATCGACAAACGTGGCGACGGACGCGAAAACTAGGCGGAATCGGCCATCGAGCCGAGTGATCACTAGGGCGACCTCGAGGAATGAATGGCATCGATGGGACACGAACGCGACACGGCGGTTTTGGCGATCCTGCGATCCCTGTGCATCGTCCTTCTCTTGTTGCCTTGGACCGGTTGTGGCAAGCCGCCGCGAGTCGCCGGCGATGATTGGCTCGCCGTGCGGGTGCAGGTTGTCGAGACGCTTGAGCGGCCGCGGAGCAGGACGCTAACGGGTGAATTTCGGTCGCGGATTCGAAGCGATCTGTCCTTCCGCGTCGGTGGACGAATCGAAAGTCGGTCGGTGGATATCGGTGATCGAGTTCAGCCCGGTGATGTGCTGGCAAGCCTCGACAAATCGCAACTCGTGGCGGATATCGGAGCGGCCGAGGCGGGCTTGCAATCGGCACGGGCGAGCCAGCAAAAGTCGCTCGCCGAAGCGAATCGTCTCGAGCGGCTCGTCGAAACGAAGTCTGCATCGTTGGCGGAATACGAGGACTCCAAGGTGAATTTGTTGACCGCCGAAGGCTTGGTCGAGGTCAGCCAAGCGGCCCTTGAGTCGGCCCAACGCCAATTGTTGTTCACGGATATCATCGCCAATTCGCCGGGCGTGATCATCGCCCGCCAAGCGGAAGTGGGCCAAGTCGTCGGGGCGGCACAAGCGGTGTTCACGGTCGCCGACGATGGTGATCGCGAGGCGGTCTTTGACGTCTTTCCCTCACACATCCCCGAACGACCGATCGATGATGAAATCTCGCTGACGCTGTTGTCTGAGCCCACGGTCAAAACGATCGGCTTGATTCGTGAGATCGCACCGTCAATCGATCGCACCACGGGCACCGTCCGAGTGAAAGTCGCCGTGTCCGATCCACCGCCTCAAATGCAACTCGGGGCGCCGGTCGTCGGTGAAGCGAAGTTCCCGCCGATGGAAGTCGTCGAGTTGCCTTGGACGGCTCTGATGCGAAACGGCGAACGAAACAGTGTGTGGGTGGTCGATGCGGAAAATCAAACGGTCTCGCTACACGATGTCGACGTCGAAAGCTACGTCTCCGGTGTGCTGTTGGTGACCGGTGGATTGAAACCCGGAGAGATCGTCGTCGTTGAAGGCGCCCAATTGCTACGTCCCGGCCAAAGGGTCAAACCGATCGCGACCGCAGCACCATCGACGGGAAATCCCTCATGAAGATTCTAGATCGAATTCGGTGGACGTTGCCGCTCAGTGCGACGATCGCTTTCTTTGCCGGATGCACCGACGAAACGACGCCCCCGACCGAGATCGTGCGTCCCGTTTTGTCCCTCGTGGCAACACCTGCGGCTGCACCCGTGGACGGTTATAGCGGCATCATCGAGCCTCGCTACCAAACCGATGCCAGCTTCCGATTGCTGGGTCGGATCCTGACTCGCGACGTCGACGTCGGTGACACGGTGCAAGTGGGCCAATTGATCGCCACGATCGATCCCGAGTTGCAGCAACTTGCCGTCCGCTCGGCCGAAGCACGGCTGACCAATGCCCGTGCCCAACGCGCGAACGCGGATGCCAAATTAAAACGTGAGCAAAAGTTGTCCGCTCAAAACGCGACGTCACAAAGCGAATTTGACAACGCCAAAAACAACTTCGAGTCTGCGGTCGCCGAACTCACCCAGGCCGAAACGAATCTCGCGAAGGCCAAAGAAGATTTGACTTACGCGAGCTTGAAAAGCGAAATCGAAGGCGTTGTCATGATGCTCGAAGCCGAACGAGACGAAACGGTGACGGCGGGCCAAACCGTTGCCACAATTGCCAATCCGGCGATCCGCGAAGCCGTCGTGGACATCGGCGAAGACGTGATTCGCATGATTGATCCGGGCACCGAGTTTCGAGTCCTCCTCCAGAAAAGTACTGACGTCGAAACCATCGGTACGGTGCGCGAGATCGCGCCGCAAGCCGACGCGAAGACGCGAACCAGACGCGTGCGAATATCCTTGAGCGAGCCTCCCGAAGCGTTTCGCTTGGGGTCCACGATCGTGGCGCGACCGATCGCGATCACCAAGACTGAAATCCATCTTCCCATCAACGCCATCTTGGATCAGCAAGGAGCCACTTTCGTGTGGATCGTCAACGAAACGTCCGGAACCGCGGAGCGGCGGCCCGTTCAAGTGTCACGTCGTGATGACAAGACCGCCGACATTGCGTCGGGCATCGCCATCGGCGAGCGGGTCATTATCGCCGGTATACATTCACTGAGCGAGGGCCAGCCGGTGCTTTGGGACAGAGGCGTGCAGTCGGAAATGGTGGTGAACCCATGAGCGGATTCAATCTGTCCGATTGGGCTTTGAAGCATCGCTCGTTGGTGTGGTACCTGATGTTGGTATCCGCGCTCATGGGTACGTTTTCGTACTTCAACTTAGGCCGTGAAGAAGACCCGTCGTTCACGATCAAGACGATGATCATTTCCGCGGCTTGGCCCGGCGCGACGTTGGAGGAGACCATCAACCAGGTCACCGATCGGATCGAAAAGAAGGTCGAGGAGATTCCAGAGTTCGACTACGCGCGAAGCTTGAATCGCCCCGGCCAGACGACCATTTTTGTCAACTTGAAAGACACCACCCCGGCCGCGCAGGTGCCGCAGGCTTGGTTGCGGATCCGAAATTTGATCGGCGACATTCAAGGGGAGTTTCCCGCAGGCGTGGTCGGCCCTTTCTATAACGATGACTTCGGCGATGTCTACGGAAATGTGTTCGCGTTTACGTCCGACGGGTTGACCCATCGGCAACTGCGCGACTACGTCGAATCCGCTCGCGCGGCCGTGATGACGGTTCCCAACGTTGGCAAGGTGGAATTGATCGGCGCGCAAGACGAAGTGATCTACCTCGAATTCAGCACGCGGGAATTGGCGGCTCTCGGGCTGACCGAACAAACCGTGGTCGACGCGATCCGCTCGCAGAATGCGATCACGCCCTCGGGTGTGCTGGAGAGCGAGGGTGAACGAATCAGCCTCCGGGTCAGCGGTGAGTTCACGTCCGAAGAAGACTTGCGCAGCATCAATTTGCGCGTCAACGATCGTTTCTTTCGCCTGCGTGATGTCGCGACGATTCGTCGGACGTATGTCGATCCGCCCGTTTCGTTGTTTCGTTTCAACGGCGAGCCCGCGATCGGTTTGGCGATCGGGATGAAACCCAAGGCGAACTTATTGGAGTTCGGTGAAGCGTTGCATGACGAAATGGATCGGATCGAAGCCGATCTGCCGATCGGCGTCGGAATTCACTTGGTTTCTGATCAACCGATGATCGTCGAGGAAGCCGTCGGCGGATTCACGAAAGCGTTGTTCGAAGCCGTCGCGATCGTGTTGATTGTTAGTTTCGTCAGCCTCGGATTTCGTGCCGGATTGGTCGTGTCACTGACGATTCCCCTCGTTTTGGGAATCACGTTTGTGGCCATGGAACTGTTCGAAATTTCTCTGCAACGTATTTCACTGGGTGCATTGATCATCGCGTTGGGATTGTTGGTCGATGATGCGATGATCGCGGTGGAGATGATGGTCGCCCGATTGGAAGCTGGCGATCCCCTGGAGAAAGCAGCCACTTACGTGTACACGTCGACCGCGTTCCCCATGCTGACGGGCACCCTGGTCACCGTCGCCAGTTTCATTCCGGTGGGTTTGAACGGGAGTGCGGCGGGCGAGTTCACGTACACCTTGTTCGTCGTGATCGCGGTTTCGCTATTGACCTCGTGGGTCGTGGCAGTCCTCTTCGCACCGCTGATCGGTGTGACCTTGTTGCCCAAGAAGATGAAGCATACCAGCGAGTCGAAAGGGTGGTTCGCCAAGGTATTTGCCCGAGTACTCCTGGTTTCGATGCGATGGAAATGGACGACGATCGCGATCACGTTGGCGATGTTTTCCGCCTCGATTTATGGAATGAATTTTGTTCAGCAGCAATTCTTCCCCAGTTCCGACCGAGCCGAATTGGTTGTCGATTGGACGCTTCGCCAGAACGCATCGATCGAGCGGACGCGGGAAGAACTCGACCGCTTCGAAACGATGCTCGCCGGCGACGAGGATATCGAGCACTGGTCCAGCTATGTGGGCCGCGGTGCGGTGCGTTTCTTGTTGTCGTTTGACGTTCAGCCGCCGTCACCGAACTTTGGCCAAATCGTCATCGTCACGAAGAGTATCGAAGCCCGCGAGCGACTGAGGGCAAAGCTCGAAACGGTCTTGAAAGACGACTTTTTTGGCACCGACGCATTCGTCCACTTGCTCGACATCGGTCCGCCGGTGGGGCGTCCGGTGCAGTATCGAATCAGCGGACCTGAGATTCAACGCGTCCGCGAACTATCACTGCGACTGGCTGCGCAGATCGACGACAACGAAAATATCCAAAGTTTGATCTTTGATTGGAACGAACCCGGTCGCGTGATCAAGATCGATATTTTGCAGGACGAAGCGGCGCAGCTCGGCGTGACGTCGGAATCGATCGCCCGCACGCTCAACGGTATCGTCGGCGGATTGCGGTTCACGGAAATTCGCGACAGCATCTACCTGGTCAGCGCCATTGGCCGTGCGACGGATAGTGAACGGGCCTCGATCGAAACGTTGCAAAATCTTCAAATCGCGGGCATCAACGGCAAGTCCGTTCCCTTGGCTTCACTCGCGAAATTCCGCTACGAATTGGAACAACCCGCCGTTTGGCGCCGTAACCGCTTGCCCACCATCACGGTCAAGGCGAGCATCGGGAGCGATGTGCAACCGGCCACGGTCGTGAGACAACTGGATGACTCGCTGCAGAATTTCCGAGCGAACTTACCGGCGGGGTACCACGTCGTCGTCGGTGGCGCGGTGGAAGAAAGTGCGAAAGGGCAAGGCCCGATTTTCGCCATAGTTCCCGTCATGCTCTTCGCGATGGCATCGATTTTGATGGTTCAATTGCAAAGTTTCCATCGGCTGTTTTTAGTCTTCTCGGTCGCGCCGTTGGGCTTGATCGGCGTCGTCGCCGCGCTAGTTCCCAGTGGTGCTCCGTTGGGCTTCGTCGCGATTCTTGGAGTGTTAGCGCTCATTGGAATTTTGATTCGTAACGCGGTGATCTTGATCGTTCAAATCGAGACTCACCGCGACGAAGGTCAAGACGCCTGGGACGCGGTCGTCGATGCGACCGAGCATCGCATGCGACCAATTCTGTTGACCGCCGCGGCGGCGAGTTTGGCGTTGATCCCGATCGCGTCAGAAATTTTCTGGGGACCGATGGCCTACGCGATGATGGGCGGCATCGTTGTCGGCACCGTCTTGACGTTACTGTTTCTGCCGGCGCTCTACGTCGCCTGGTTTCGGATCAAAGAACCGACCAAGACGAATTAACGATCGACCGCATCGAACTTGAGCACGCGACCGTGGACGCTGTACTCGGCAACATAGAGGTTCCCATCCGCATCAACGTCGACACCGTGAGGCGCGTTAAAAACACCGACTCGCCATTTGGCGGGCTCGACTTGGTTCGTCGCGAATTCGCCCGGCGTCTCGTTGGCGCCGAGGGTTGCGACTCGGTTGCCCTCTTTATCGAGCATACTGACGCGGCCCTCGATTTCGCCCACGACGGCAAGATCCCCGTGGATGACGACGGCGGCGGGTCGTTTCATGTCCGGAATTTCGCCGAGCACTTCACCGTCCAGTGACAATCGAACGAGGCGGCGATTCTCACGGTCACAGCAAAGCAATTGCGGCGGATCGAAACGGGTGTCGATGACCAGTTTGTGACACGTCTTGAACTTATAAGGAGCTTCACGACCGCCGAAACTTTTGACGTACTCGCCTTCCTGGGTGAAGGTGTGAATCAAGTCGTTGCCGTATCCATCCGCAGCAATGATGCGTCCGTCGGGAGCGACCACGACGCAGGTCAATCGTTTGAGTTTACCTTCAAACTTGTCGCTACCGATTCGCATTTCCTCAGTACCGTCCAGCCGCATTTTGACGATCGATTGACCGTCCGATGGCGCACCGATGATGAATTCACCTTGGTCATCTTCCGCGATCACGAAGCCGTGGAAATCGTGATCGTACTTGGGCAAGTTGTGCAGATAATCGCCATTGGGCGAATAGACTTGAATCCCCGGGCGAGGTCCGCCGCCGACGCTGACAAAAATGCGTCCGTCCTTGCTGATCGCGATGTCGCCATGCATGTTCCCGAGCGTCGACATCTCGCTAGGTAGGTGCAGCGGGCTATCGATCGGTTCGAACGTGGGCGGGTTGTCGGCGTTGACGAATGACGCCGCCAACGAAAACACTAAACACAATGAAGCGGATTTCCAGCGAAGCATTTTCGGGGTCTCAGTGAGGTCGCGGGGTGGGGGGAGATAAAACGGTGATGGGAACGCATCAGAATCGAGTAATGGTTTCGTGCAGGTTGAGAATCACGCGACAGACCTGTGTCCACGCCGCGAGACTTGGCAGATCCGTGGATGCGGTGCTGTCGGTGTGTCCCACCGCGACCACCTTCTCCGCCTCGGCGGGGTTAGCGCTAAAGTACTCGAGTTGTGATTGGTAGAGCTTCGCCAGCGACTCGAGTTCTGCGGCCTCGGGCGAGCGAGCGATTGCGGTCAAGAACGCGGACGTGAGCACCGTCTCGAATTTTGCATTCGGGTTCTGGTTCAAGATCCGCGTGGCCATCGCATGCGACGCTTCCACGAATTCGGGGTCGTTGAGTAGTGTGAGTGCTTGCTGGGGACTATTCGAAAGTGGACGGTCCGCGGTGCATTCATCACGTGCCGGAGCGTCGAAGTTCACGAGCATCGGATGTAGAAACGAACGTTGCCAATGCATGTAAACGCCGCGGCGGTATTGACGAAAATCGACGCTGTCGTCGTATCGACGGTCGGGGAACTGGATATTCGAGTAGTGACCTGCGGGCTGGTAGGGGAAGATACTCGTTCCGCCAACATAGTCATCGCGCAGTAAGCCTGAGATTGCCAACGCGTTGTCGCGAATGATTTCGGCTTCCAATCGACGCGGTGACTGCTGTGCCAGCAACCGATTGTAGGGATCGATTTCTGCGAGCTCCGGCCGAACGGCGGCGGCTTGGCGATAGGTTTGGCTGGTGACCATCAATCGCACCACGTGCTTGACGTCCCAGCCGCTCTCGACGAACTCGGACGCGAGCCAATCCAGTAACTCGGGGTGACTCGGCCACTCACCTTGATTGCCAAGATCGTCGAGCTTCGATGACAAACCTAAACCAAAAAATTGTTTCCACGTGTGATTGACGAAGTGCCGTGGCGTGAGCGGGTTAGCGGCTGAGGTCAACCAATTCGCCAAATCCAAACGCGTCAAACGTCCGTCGCTCGCCGCGTCCGCGTCCACCGCACGTGGCAAGAACTCTGGGAATCCTGGTGGCGCGAGTTCGCCAGATTCGTCTTGCCAGTCACCTCGCGGACGGACGCGGCTTTCGGGGATCTCGCCAGCGGGAATGGCTTGAGCGATGAGTGACATCGCCAAACCGCTGCGCAGTTTCAAAATCTCGTCACGGAAGTATCGAACTCGCTCGTGTTGCTCCTTCACCGCCACCGTCGATCGATGCGTGACACTCAGCAGCGTTTGCTCATCCAGTTTCGATCGCGCGTCATCGTCAGCCACGATGGCTTGCTGCAAGGGTACCGGTGCGGCGGGCAATCCGGCGACCGCATGCCCGATCGGTGTGACCGACAATCGCACGCGTCCGATGTCACCGCTCGTGAGCTTCACCACCAACCGATCCTGGGGTTCGAGCTTAATCGGGTGTTCGAAATGGTAGACCGCCGTGTGTGCGAACTTGGTCTCGTCGAGTGGTAATTGCCAGCGCATCGGACCGCTTCGCCACGTGCTTTCCAGGAACAGCGGTTCGCTACCGCTGCTAAATCGTGACGGCGTTCGTCGATCAGCTTCGGACCAAGCCAACTCGATCGATCGGTTCGCATTCGGCTTGGAAGCCACCTTGGGAACCGCGATTTCGATCGATGGCTGCGGCGTCGCGGGACTCGATACGTATTGCACACTTCGATCGGCGCCCATGAGCACGACACGGTAGTCCTTCAAGCGATCACTGAAAGAGGTGTCGGTGCGATTCCAAATCACCACTTGTGCAACGTCTTGAGCACTACCGAGGTCGACTTCCCACCAGGGGTCAGCGCCGCCGGTCATCGTATGCGTCACCGACTTGGAACCGTGGTAGATCCCGTCGGTGATCCCATCAATGGCGAGGGGTGCCGCTCCGGACGTGTAATCGCTCGACTGGGTCGCCTTGCCAAGGGTGGCGATGTTGATGAGCTTTCCCGATGGATCACTGACGAAGACTTCGACTTCCGCCAGCGACAATATTTTGTCTTTGCCGGGAAGTTCGATTCGAATGTAGCGAGGCTTGACGTCAACGCTGGCGGCGCCCGACGTTTCAACACGTTCTCGACTTGCCGTTAGACCCAGAGAAAAGTGTCCGTCTTTACCACGGCCGACGTGTCCACCGTGCAGCGAATCGGGCAGGACTTCGACGCGTAAGGATGCGGCGTACGTCGCCACCGGCGAGGCGACCGTCAGGGTCGCTTCTTTGCCAGCGTCCGCAGCACCGTTGAACAGCACACTGTTATCAGCGAGAGTTTCTAGCGAGACGTCGCCGGTCGCTTCGCTTGTTAAAACCTCGAGTGGTACCCAGCCGTCGGTATGTTCCTTGAGCACCGATTGGGTCGATCGGATCCACTCACGAGCGACTTCGTTGTTGAGGGAACTCATGCCGATCGCAGCGGCGATCGACCGGTCGCGTTCACGCTCGAGGGCGCGGATCTCGTTCTTGGTGGATTCGCTTTCGGCCCTCAACTCGGGCGGGAACGGATAATCGTTGTTGTAACCCTCGAGATCCTTGTTGGGCGTGTAGCCGTACGTCGTGTAAACGCCCCATTGCTGCAAATCGTCAAAGAAAGCACCCATCGAGTAGAAGTCTTTGGCGGTGAACGGATCGTACTTGTGATTGTGGCATTCACAACAAGCGAGCGTTGAACCCAGCCAAGCGGTCCCGATTGCCCTCACCCGGTCGGCTTTATACTTTGCCAAGTACTCACCGGGTTGGGCGCCGCCTTCACGCGTCATCATGTTCAAACGCAAGAAGCCGGTCGCGATCAATTGCTCCGCGGTGGGCCCGTCCCCGTTTGCACTGACGATCAGATCCCCGGCGATCTGTTCCCGCGTGAATTCGTCGAATGGTTTGTTCTTGTTGAACGCATTGATCACGTAGTCACGGTAAGGGAAAACACGTTGGTTCTGGTCCCCGTGATAGCCAACCGTATCGGAGAATCGCACCAAGTCCAACCAGAAACTGGCCATGCGTTCGCCGAAGTGTTCGGACATCAGCAAACGGTCAACTTGGGCCGCATAAGCATCGTCCGCGGTGTCGTTGGAAAAAGCGTTGACCTCGTCGACCGTTGGTGGTAATCCGATCAAGTCCAAGCTCAATCGCCGCAGCAACATCGCGCGATCCGCGGGATCACTCGGCGCGATTCCCTCGGAGTCGAGTCGGTGGAGGATGAAGTTGTCGACGGGATTGGCGACGCGATAGGCGTGCTTGGATGCATCGATGACTGGGGGACGCACCACGGGCGCGTAAGCCCAGTGTTGTTCGTACGTGGCGCCTTGTTCGATCCAACGACCGAAGAGCTCGTGGGGCGCGAGGCCCGCGAACAGCGTCGCGCCGCCCTCGAAGCGATCGCCCTCGTGGTCGAACGTGCACGCGCACCCGCCGCAGTACCCGAGTCGCTCGAGCAGCAACACGTC